>JAKITI010000001.1 GCA_021648145.1 Gammaproteobacteria bacterium | reverse complement strand
GCTTTGGGAAGCGGTGCTGAAAGTTTGTCGTTGGCGTGTGAGACTTCATCTTGACTGGCTTGCCCTCCGCAACCACTTAGGAGCAGTACGGTTATTATGAGCATGAGTGCACGGTGTAATTTGAGGTTTGAAACTTTGATCTCTTTGAGATTTTTCATGGAGTGATGCTGCTTTGAGTTGTTACTGAAAGTCTATTTCATCTCAGGAGTAGACAGCGAGATGACTCAGACTGATTTTTCAAAATGTATAAAGTTCTTGCTCATTAAGGCATTGGTTCTATGTATACAGGCCTGCGGAAATAATAACACATAGAGCTATAAGGATCCGTTTACATAATTGTGCGCGAATTCAGACAGTCTCAAAAGATTGGAGAAGACCCTCAAAAGCTTTATAAACTTAGAGAAATACATGTCTTACACTGAAATTCAGTTAACTAACAAATAGTTCGATAACTTCATGGCGATCTGTGAGGCTGAATGTGAACTGAGCCAAGCCAAGCCATTCAATCTTGCCGTCATCTTATACACCAGAAAAGGTAGTTACTATCTGTACAGTTTACTCAGGAGATTATGGTGGAAAAAACATTCTTATAGCTGGTAATTATTAAAATTGTTGAATGAGATATATGTTGGTTTCATACATTCACAGGCTATGTTAAGTTATTTTTATTGGAGAATAACAATAGCTGGATTCGAGTCATAAGCTGTAAAAACATCAGAAAGTAGAAAAATATGCACTCAATCACGATAAATATCAACAATGATAAGCTTATGGATAAAGTAACTGGGTTTCTTGAATATTTAAAAAATGATGGTTTAGAATTATATCAAGAGAAGATTTGGATGATTTGAAATTGCTAAAAGCTACAAGAAGTGAAGGTTTTCTCTCATTTAACGAATATATAAAAGTTGGAAAATAACAAAAAAATAGATCGGATACTTGATGTACGCTGGACAAAATATATTCATTTATTCCAATGAGGTGGTCAAATGATATCTGAACAAATAAAAGATGAAATCAGTAGATTAGTATTATCTAAAAAACTACTGCTCGTTGAAAATATATGGGACTCTATTGCCACCAGTAATTCGGAAATTCCTATGTCAAAGTGGCAAAAGCAAGAGCTGGTCAGAAGATATAAAGAATATAAAGAAGGGAAGCTGGCACTTCGTGATTGGAATAGGGTGCATAAAGAACTGCGCGATAAATATAAATGAAATTACGTTACACGGAAAGGGCAGAGGATGATGTCGAATTAGCCTTTGCATGGTACGAAAGGCAAAGAAGAGAGTTGGGATTTGAGTTTTTGGATTATATGGAAATTGCTGTAAATTCGACCATGGAAAACTCGGAAATGTACAAGGTTTATTATTCCATCTTCAGGGGATGCGTAATCAAGCGATTCCCGCTCTTGATTTTCTATACTATTGAAGATAGTGGAATTGTAGTGCATTCAGTTTTTGATAATAGACAAGACCCTGAAAAAAAGCCATAACAAGATCTGAGCTTGACTACCCCCCCTTTGCTTCTTACTTATACTTATTGATAACCGATTATAAATTATTTTATTGAGTCTTTCTTTGGGAAAAAATAAATTCAAAATTGCATTCGATGCTCGCTGGACGGTAGGTAGCCATCGAGGAATGGGAAAATTTGCGCGCTTTTTTATGAAAGCATCTCATGTGCCTTTTGTTGGAGTCTGTAGCAAAGCAGTTCATGATGATGAGTTTCCAGTTGTATTTAGGAAGCCTTCATTCTTTCCTTATTGGGAGCAGAAAGCACTGCCCGATTATGTCGAGGAAAGTGGAGCCAGGATTTTAGTATGCCCTTATAACACGGGGCCGGTCAGAGCTTTGAAAAACTGTCAGTTAATACTTGTGGTGCATGATCTGATTTTTATGGAGCCACTTTCTGTATTGCCCCCATCAGTCTCTATCTATCAAAATTTAGGACGAATATATAGAAGATGGGTGCTCCCTAAGGTATTAAAAAGAGCAGATAAGATTGTTGCGGTCTCTGAATATACACGCCAAAAACTAATAGACTCCTATCAAATCCCTTCTGAAAATATAACAGTTTTACCCAATACTATAGATAAAGAGTGGTTTGATACCAAAAAACTAGAGCTTAAAAATAGAAAAAAGTATCTGTTGTGTGTCGCGGGAGAAGCACCAAGCAAAAATCTAGCGAGAGCGATTGAGGCGTTTTCACTATTTTCAAAAGGTAATCGTGAACAAAAAGTGACATTGAAGATTGCTGGCGTTGCTCCGCAGTATCATAATAAATTTTATAAGTTGGCATCTGAGTTTGGAGTCAGTGATCGTGTTGAGTTGCTGGAACGTAAATCCAATGATGAGTTAAAGCAGTTATACCAGGAGTGTCGGGCATTCTTTTTTCCATCACTCTTTGAAGGTTTTGGAATACCTTTGTTAGAAGCGATGGCGAGTGGCTCACCTATTGTGTGCAGTAACAGCACCGCAATTCCTGAAGTGGTAGGGGATGCAGGGTTACTTGTGGATCCTCTCTCTATTAATGAGATGGCGATGGCTTTAGATAAGGTTGTTTTTGATAATGATCTGGCAGCCAATTTGATTATGAAGGGTGATAAACAGGTTTTGTTATATCACCCGGATAATGTTAATTCGAAGATGAAAGACTTTTGGCAAGATACGTTGGAGTGATTAATCACGTTAATTCAACATTAAGCTCTCCCATTGGTGTGGCTAAATTGATGGGTGTGATACTTTCACTTTTATTCAAGTGGTAACGAATACTATTTGTGTAACTTTCTAAAATATGATCCCATTGATGATTTTTTTGAACATATGCACTCCCCGCCGTAGCAATCTGTTTTAATAAGTCTGATTGTGTTTGTAGATTGTATATTGCGTTAGAAAATTCTTCGGGCGTATCACGAATTATAATCTCTTTGTCAGGAGTAGCATTAATACCTTCTTTCCCCATTGTCGTTGTTACTGCAGGCAACCCAATAGACATATACTCTAATATTTTGTTTTGAATGCCTGCGCCAATTCTTATTGGACATACTCCACATAAAGCACCTTGTGCCGCATCAGAGACAGAATCAACTTTTCCAGTCACTTCTACATTTGAATACTTTTCAAAGTGAGCACGAATACCTGGACGAATATTGCCAATAATTCGGAATGTGAAATTTCCTTTTTTTCTTAAGAGGGGAAGTATTGAATCAATAAAGTGTTGGCAAGCATCTTGATTTTGAACACTGATGATATTTCCAATAAAAACAATTAATTGACTCTTAGGGGTTGTGCCTATGTAAGTGAGCTTGGAAAAATCAGCTCCATTACTAATAATGCTGATGTTAGGGTTTGGGTACTCTGTAAGGTGTTTTCTGTCAATGTCTGAAACTAAAGTGACAGAGTCGTAGTTATTTATACACTTTTTTTCATACACTTCAAGGCGAGATGCTTCCAGATTATAGATCCACTGTTTTAGACCTTTTTTCTCTCTTAATTTCTGAACGCGCTTGTAATTAAGAGAGATTGCATCGGTCATTTCCAAGAAACGAGGTTTGTTATATGGGTTTGACTCAATGTATTGACCTGTTCTAATTAAATGAGCCAGTACACCATCATGTGAAGGTAAAAGTTTGTCAATAATTTTCTTGAACTTACGACTTTTATAATAAGCAAGCTGAAGCGGAGTTTTTGTAGGCAGTGCGATAAGAGTATTTAGATAACTATGCCACTTAGGAAGATAGATTCGGTGAATATCTTTAAATACATGGTCATTAACAGGAAGGTTCAAATCACTTTTTTTGTCGCATAATGAAAGCAGTGTTAAATCAAAATTCTTTGAGAGCTCTTTACAAACATAATAAATGCGCAACCGATCTCCACCAATCACTGGATATGGAAAGCGTGGGGTCAGAATCAGTAGGCTCTTTTTCTTTATAGGTATTATATTCGTTTCCATGATAATAATTTAATCATCCTGTTATGAGCATTATATATTTTTATTGTTTGAATAAATACTTCGGTCTCCAGTATAAATTTCTGTAGTATTTGAGGGTAAAGATCTCTTAGAGCAGCAACAAAGAAAATGGGTACTCATTTTCTACAGATCAAGGCACAGGTTTGACTCAATTTCGTTAATAAGTGGTTTGGGTACCTCATTTTCGGTGGCCAGTTTTCGCCACTGAGATACATGAGTGATTGTTTTGTCGATGATGTTATTGACTTTTCCCTGTGTGAATATCGGGCTTAGTTTCTCCAGTGAGTGGAAATCGCTTCTGGTAAAGTTGTCTCGTTTTCCGTTTAAGCTCATCCAGTGACTGTTAACCCACTTGCTTCCTGGCTTGTAGCTATAAGCCAAATCATAGGCGGGGGCGAGTTGCCACTTTTTATTTATTAGCATGAATGAAAAGTTTTTTGAGTGATCATCGTGGTTTCTGGCTACGATATTAAAGACCATTCTTGAAAATAATTGCTCCGCTTCTTTGGCTGAAAGACGAAGCTGCCTCGCAATGCCAAACAATTCTGCATACGAGTATGAACCGGGCATTTTGTAATTAATATGAGCCATGCCATTGAGGGTTTGAATATGTGTTTTTTCATTGCCAATTCGATCAAATCGTTGGGTTATAAAATGGCGACGGTTTCCTTCTTCAAGTAGTTTGCACGGCATCATTTCTATGCCACAGGATTTTGCCATCAAGTAATAGGTATATTCCATCGCGCCATAACCCAGTGGATCGCCAAAGGTCTCTTTATTCTTGCTGTGTTCACTGACACCATCAAATTTCATCAGGTAGTGCGTGAACCCCTTGGGTATTTTGGCTTGTCCCGAGCGAATCTGGGTAAAGTCTTTATTAAATGCCAGTACCGCTTTGGCGCGCGCTCCACCTGCACTCGTACCGACGGATAATAGCGCCATCATGGCTTCACGGTTTTCTTGTCCATCTCTATTTAATTTAACAGTAAAGTCAGTACGACTATCCAGTATTTCCTGAGCGATACTGATTAAAGACTCAACTTCTACTTGCTCGGAAGAGTTTAGGTTCCTGAGTTTGGTTGCTGGTGCATATTCAAGAGATCCCATACCACGTTTTCCTATGTATTGGAGTCTCTGTAGCGGGGTTATGTCGGCTGGCAGTTTACCCTTGCTGGCAATCCAGGCATTAAGTACTGCATTACCAAAATCATCAGGTAGCGAATCGGCAATTAACCCCGGCAGTCCTTTAAAGGTTTCATAACCGAGCTCTGGAAATGAATAGATACGTTTTGTCAGCGGCATCTTTATTGGTGCCAGCTCAACTCCACTGCTAATAAATGATGGCTCATATTCAAAAGCAGCAACGCCTATGTCTGTATCAAAGCTGACTGCTCCCACCTCAAGATCCTGGTAATTAACTCTAATGACCTCCATTACCATTTTGGTGGCTCCTCATCTTTTACTTTTCTCTGGCCAGACGCTCTTTGACGTTTTTTACCGTGCAGTTTGGAGAGTTGAATGGGTGAAATATCTTGTTTTGGCAAGAGCCGGCCTAATTGCTCGGTCAAATTAAGCGCCACCATGATTGCCACTAATGACTCTAGCTGCACCTTACCTTTCTCGGCATTGAGAACTACTTTTCTCGATACACCAGCAAGATCCGCGACCTCTGTTTGAGTCATATCTGTGTTTAAGCGAGCTTGTTTTAGTCGCTCTCCAAGCTCTTCTGTAATAGCTGCGGGTGACTTTGTTTTATTATTCATAAGGTGCTTAAAATAGGATTTAATGTGTCTTATGTATCTTTTATGTGACTATAGTAGCATATTATGAGGTAACGAAAATTTTTGTAAGTATTGATCTGTTAAAACTGCAGGTATAATACGCTGCTAAATTATTAGGTTATTTTGAAATGGTAATACGTGTATGTTTTTGATCAATCAGTTTTTTAATGAAAAAACGGGGTTAGTTTCCTTCTCTCGTCAACAGGCCAGTGACTTTGCTAAGAAAATTGCGGGTGATTTCAACCCGATCCATAATCCCGATGCGAAACGTTTTTGTGTGCCAGGTGACCTGTTATTTGCGGTTGTATTAGCGAAGTATGGTCTTAGTCAGCAGATGCGTTTTAAATTTTTAGGGATGGTCGGCGATGAGATTGCACTGAAATTTCCTGAAAAATCAGCAGATAAATTATCAATTTCAGATGAAAAAGGCAAAGCGTATTTAACCGTTGAAGCTTCAGGCGATACAAACAGCGAAGAGAGTTTGATTGATATCTTGACTCGTCGTTATGTTGAGTTTTCGGGGAAAACTTTTCCACACATTCTTGTCCCTTTGATGCGTGAACATCAAGTTATGATTAATCCAAAACGTCCATTAGTGATTTATGAAAGTATGAGCATTGATATGATGAGAATGGATATCAACGATATTACATTAGAACTGACAGGCTCCAGCCTTGAGGTGAATGGAAAACGTGGTGATGCGACGCTTGAATTTAGTTTGCTTGCATCGGGTGAAGTGGTTGGTAAGGGCAAAAAAACAATGGTTTTGAGTGGCCTTAGAGCATTTGACGAGGATGTTATGGCACAATTGGTTGAAGAGTACAGCGCAAGTAAAGGCGTAGGTTAATCTAGGCTGATGAGCACTTTTGTATCAAGTTTGACCGATTCAAAGAGTTCGATAACATCTTGATTGTGCATTCGAATGCATCCATGAGATTTTGCGACTCCCATCGGGAACTCATTAGGGCAGCCATGAATGTAGATGTATCGACGCATGGTATCGACCTGGCCCAGTCTATTTTTTCCAACTTCCATACCACTGAGCCATAAGATTCGACTAAGTACCCAATCTCTGTCGGGGTGCTGAGCCGCAAGTTCAGAGCTGTAAATTTCTCCAGTGGCTTTACGCCCAACAAAAACAGTATTAGGTAAACAATCAGCACCTATTTTTTCGTGAATGATATGCTTTCCTAGCGGAGTGCATTCACTGCCATACTGCTCCCCCGTACCATTTTTAGCCGTTGAAATAGTGTATTTTTTTACGAGTTTTTCACTTTCATACAGAGAGAGAGTTTGTGCTGAAATACTGATTTTAATGGAAGTGTTCATATTAATGTCTTGCCTAATTTCTCAGTTTATAACCACTTTTTAATATCCACATTGCAGCACTTGCCAAGATCAATAAAAACAGTGAAACGACAGATAAACTAAAGAGCGGGTTAACATCCGATTGGCCAAAAAAGCTATAACGAAAGCCATCAATCATATAGAAAAACGGATTGAAACGGGAGATGGTTTGCCAAACTTCAGGTAGAGAGTGGATGGAGTAAAATACACCACTCAGAAATGAAAGCGGCATAATAACGAAGTTTTGAAAGCCAGCCAGATGATCAAATTTATCAGCCCAGATTCCGGCAATAATTCCCAAGCTTCCTAAAGTAGCACTGCTAATGATTCCAAACAGCAACAAATAGAGAAAGCTATACAGTGGCAAATCAACAAAAAAGAGGGCGGTGAGTAAAACGCCTGTTCCAACAGCAACACCGCGCACGACGGCTGCCGCCATGAATGCGAGATAGAATTCCAGATAAGAGAGTGGGGGAAGCAGTATGAACAAAATGTTGCCGGTATATTTCGATTGAATCAGGCTCGATGAACTGTTCGCAAATGAGTTCTGAATCACTGCCATCATAATTAGGCCAGGTATCAGAAATGCGGTGTAACTGACACCGGGATAAACTTCAATATGATCTGCCAGTACATGTGAAAAAACCAGCAGGTACAGTAGGGCAGTGATGACTGGTGCGAGTATGGTTTGTACCGCCACTTTATAAAAACGTAATAACTCTTTGCAAAAGAGTGTATAAAAGCCGCGCAAATTCATGATAATCGTCCGTTATTAGTGATTTCCATGAACACATCCTCAAGGTCTGCCTCTGATGTTTTTATGGTTTTTATGATGGCTCCCGTATCGCGTATGACATCAAGTAGCTCGATAATGTCGTCTGTTTTCTGGTTGAGTTGCAAAACCAATTCAGTTCCATTGTGTTGTTTGATATTTTTTGACAGTTGCTGCGGAATATCTTGAATCGGTTCTTTTGTTGTCAGCGTCACTAATTGAACATGGTTGACTCCTCTGTCCAATAATCCTTGTTTGCTGTCTAGTGCGATGACTTTACCTTCACCCAATATGGCAATGCGATCACAGAGTGATTCCGCTTCTTCTAAATAGTGTGTCGTTAAAACGATGGTGTGGCCTTCATTATGCAAACGCTTGATGAATCCCCATAAAGATTGGCGCAACTCAACGTCAACACCGGCTGTCGGTTCATCCAGAACGACCACATCAGGTTTGTGAACCAATGCCATTGCGACCAGCACACGTCGTTTCATTCCACCTGAAAGCTGTTTGACGTTGGTGTCTGCTTTGTCGTGCAACATCAGTACATCTAACAGCTCATCAATCCAGTCGTGGCTTTCACGGCCACAGCCAAAATAACCTGCTTGCAGGCGTAATACTTCACGCACGTTAAAAAATGAATCATAAACAAGTTCTTGTGGAACGATACCGATGCGCCTGCGTGCCTGGCGATATTGTTTGATGACATCATAGCCCATGATAGAAACCTGACCTGAATCCGCACGGGTCAGCCCTGCAATGATATTGATCAGCGTTGATTTTCCTGCACCATTCGGGCCGAGCAGACCAAAAAATTCACCGCGTTTAATCTCAAGATCAATGCCACGCAGCGCGTGAACTTGAGCAAAGTGTTTTTCAACACCTTTTATTGTAATTGCTGCGGACTCTTGTGATTTCAAGAATCACTCCTTTGTTGTGTTTATCAGACAGTCATAATTAACATGTTATGGCGTTGTTGAGTATATATATGAGGCAATATAAAATCTATACAAAATATTTATCAAACATTCATAAAAATTGACTTTCTCTTGCATAATTACATGTTATTATGCAGTTGCAATGATTATTATCGGATAGGCCCTAGCAACGTAAACAAGGTGTGACTGCACTGTGTATAAAAGACAATTAAAACTTCCTCTAAAGCAGCAAGAAAGCTTCTTTCTTTGGGGCCCAAGGCAAACGGGTAAATCCACCTTACTTAAAAAATGCTACCCGACAGCTTTGTGGGTGGATTTATTAAAGGCCGATGAATTCCGGCGCTATACACAACACCCTGAATGGCTCAGGGAGGAGTTATTGGCTGGTACGGAGCATGGTTTCGTTATTATTGATGAGATTCAAAAAGTCCCTCAATTACTGGATGAAGTGCACTGGCTGATTGAAAATCGGGACATACACTTTGCACTTTGTGGCTCTAGCGCCAGAAAGGTAAAACGAGGCCATGCCAATTTATTAGGCGGCAGAGCCATACGCTATGAACTCTATGGTTTGACCTCTGCGGAATTAGGCGATAGTTTTGATTTAACACGCATACTCAACCACGGGTATTTACCCAACCACTATGATAAAACGAATCCGCGACGCTATATTCAAGCTTATATTTCTGATTATCTAAAGGAAGAAATTGCCGCTGAAGGCTTGGTGCGCAATCTGCCTGCTTTTGCTGATTTTTTGGATATTGTCGCCTTAACAGATGGTGAAATGGTTAATTATGCCAATATCGCCAGTGATTGTGGCGTTGCCAATAATACCGTTAAAGAATATTTCCAAATTCTGCAAGACACCTTATTGGGGTGCTGGTTGCCCGCCTATCGTCATCGTCCTAAAAGAAGGGTGAGCAAAACGCCAAAGTTTTATTTTAACGATATTGGTGTTGTAAATGTGCTGGCAAAACGCCATACGCTTGAGCCTGGTTCGGAGCTGTATGGCAAGGCATTTGAAAACTGGGTGTTTCATGAGCTGAAATGCTATTCACAGTATGCCGAACTCTTTTATGAGCTGAGTTATTGGCGTTTAAGCTCAGGGCTTGAAGTTGATTTTATTATTGGTGATATGGATATAGCTATTGAGGTGAAAGCCAGCCGTAAAATCAAGAACAGTCACTTAAAGGGCTTGAGGGAACTCATAAAAGACCAGCCCAAGGTTCAGCAACGTATTATCGTTTGTCTGGAAAATAAAGAACGCCTGACAGATGACGGTATTCGCATTATGCCTGCCAGCCTGTTTTGTCGCGCACTTTGGCAAGGTGATTTTGATGTCACCTAGATCCTGCAAGTGATCGCACTCACATATGGTTCGTAGAATATATCATTGGGTAGGGTATATAATATGTATGTCACGTCATACTGGGAGCTGGTTTATGAGAATTAATGCACGGTTAGATGATAGTTATGAAGATAAGTTTCTTCATGTTCAGCAGGCTAATAATAAAAATCGAACTGAAATTTTAAAAGCTGCTTTGAAAATCTGCTCTTGTGACTTCAATTGAGGTTTTCAGGCTCAAGAATCACTCCTTTGTTGTATTGATTAGGCCATCATAATTGCCGTCTGTTGCCAGAGTGTAGCCAATAATATTGGCTTTCGCTATGAAAATATGGTCTTCATACCAGAGTGGGATATAGGGTAACTCTTCAAAGACATGGGCTTGTAGCTGCTGATATTTTTGGGCTTGTTCGCCCCGGTCTGTTGCAACGTTTGCGGCATCAATAAGCTGGTCTGCGACTGGGCTGATATAGCGCCCCCGGTTGGCACCGCTCGGTGGAATCATGCTGCTGTGAAATATGTATTGAAAGATATCTGGGCTTTTGATTCCGACCCAGCTAAGGCTATACAGTTGAAAGCGACCTGCTTTGATGTCACCGTAAAAACTGCCCCAATCATAACTGCGTATTTTGACTTCAATTCCCACCTCGGCAAGCTGGCTTTGAATGATGGTGGCGAGGCGAATTCTAAAGGGATCACTGGATGTTTTATATGTGATTTTTAGTGGATTGTCTTTCGTGAATCCTGCTTGCTTGAGGAGCTGGCGCGCGGTGTTGGGGTTATGTTGATAGCTGCTGAGCTGCGAATTTCCGGCCCAGTGTGCAGGGGGGAGCAGGGCATTGGCCGGGTGAGCCGCACCGCCCCAGATGTATTTAATAATTGAATCACGATCAATCGCATAGGCAATGGCTTTGCGAACGCTATGCTGGCCGACTTGGGGGTCTTCCATATTGAAACCCAGATAGGTAAAGTTGGAGCCTTTTGTCTGTAAGACTTTGAAGTCAGGCTTCTCTCTCAGGTAATTGACCAGTTCAGGAGAGAGGTTGCTTTGCAGCATATCCACTTCACCACGTAACAATTTGAGCACACGCACGGTAGGATCTTTGACGTGAAGAAATTCGAGGGTCTGTTGATCGCTCACACGAGTTAACTGTAGTTTTCCTTCATATGTCCAGTTGCTTAATGCAAAAGGGCCACTGCCAATGGGCTGGCTTTGAAACGGATGATTTGAAGTGATGGCGTGTGCAGGTAGAATGCCGATCGTTAGCTTTCCAGGGAAAAGAGGGTCGGGTTCTTTTAGGTAGAAATCAATGGTTTCATCATCGGGGGTTTCAATACGTTCAATATTGCTGAGTGAACCTTGATGAGGAGAGGCATTTTTTTTATCCAGCAGGCTATCGTAAGTCGCTTGAACATCGGCAGATGATAAATATGAACCATCATGAAAGGTACGGCCATCATTTTCACTAAGTTTGAAGCGATAGTGTTTTGGGCTTAACTGTTTCCATGTCGCCAGGTCGGGCTTAGGCAGTGATTGTTCATCAAAATCGACCAGTCGACGATAAATCAGGCGATTAATTCGTGATGATGTGGCATCCGTGGCAAAGCGTGGGTCAAGTGTTACCGGTGCGCTCGAAAGTGCGAATCGCAAAGCGGGTGAGCTGCTATCTGAACAGGCTGTGAGTGTCAGAAGAAAGCCAATAAATAGTAGTGCCAGTAAAATTATTTTTTTAGGAAAGAATAAAATGTCAGGTATTCCTGTTTTCACTTAATGTTAGTTTGTTGTCCGAGTATTCTCCATAAAATGACTAAAGTTGCAATGGCCATCAAGCACCATACAGCCACCCAAATCAATTCAGGAATCCAGGTCAGATCAGAAAGCGCTGCACCATCACCGAGATCTCGTCCATCAATAAGGGTTAATGGCGAGCGAGCGGCACTGACAAGCACATAAATTCCAGCAAAGGCCATCAAACGATGAAACAATTGACCTTTGACATAGGTGAATGAAGCATACAGCAAGCCAGAAATAATGAGCATAATTAAAATAGTAATCATATCTCGCGCCCAGAGCAGCCCTGAAATTACCATGAGTAACAGTATGGCAAAAGCCATCCAGCGGCTGTTGCCTCCGGGAGAGTGTGCGCCCAGATAGATGATTGCACCCCAGATAATGGCTCCGGCATACCCTGCAAAACTGACCAAAGGTTTCCAGCCTCCAATGGTGTAACACAGGCCTGAGCCTTTTAAGTGCAGCTCAATTCGATCAACGGAGCCGCCTGAAATGATGGCTGCTAAACCGTGTGATATTTCATGGAAATAGGTTTCCAGCCATGAAAATGGCCAATGAACAAAAGGGATGGCGGATAAAATAAATGCGCCAATAATAAAAACAAGGAGTTCAGATTGTGATTTTGGTTGCATGAGCAGGAGTATATCAGCCCTTTTGGTTTTTATTTACTTAATCCTTATACGATAGGTTACGGCAAAACGTGGATCAGGTGCATCACTATGATTAAAAGTGCCATTGGTGGTTATTTTGATACCGGCAACGTTTGGATCGTAAGTTCCGGTCGGCGAGTAGTTATAGAGTGTTGGGGTATCTTTATGGGCATAGGTGACGGTATCGACGCTCAAACCAGAGTTGTAAGCAGCAAAGCTGATACCTGAAACATCATATTCAACGTTACCGTCAACCGAATCAGTAATGGTAATACTGCTGGCATCTGGTGAGCTGTCACCCGAGTTGGTGGTGGTGATGATATATTCCACAATCGCGCCAGGAATATGGTTTTTACCTGCGCCTGTACTATTGACTGGATCAGAAATAAGGGCGCTTGTTTTGTTTACACTGATGTTTGACCCAAACCAGTCGATGTTGTTGCCACCGTTATTTGAATTGGTGGGCAATATGGGTTTTTGTGTTGTGTGCGATCCAGAGGCATCAGACCACGAGACATTGACGTAATCAACTACTTTGGTTGCGCCACTATTAAGCACAAAATTCCAGCGCGTTCCGGGGGAGGAGGGTGCGAGTGTGATTAGTTGGCCACTGGTGCCTTGCAATGTGGCAGCTCCATTAATGGTATAGCTCTGCCCAGAAGCAAAGGTCATTTTTGAGTTTGCCGTGGTGTTGGTAAAATTATTGACTGAAAATGAATCGGTAAAATTGACACCTGCGGCGGATGCGTTATTGACCGTAAGGTGGTTAAAATCACTGCTGTTCGTGGTAATCGTTTGCAACGCCGACCCATTTAAAATAACGGTGGAACCTGTTGAGACAATATCCGCCTGAACGCTGCCGCCACTGCGAACCTCAATATTGCCACCCACAGTAACGGTGTTGTTTGTGATATCAAGACGTTTCAAAACGGTGTCTCCGCCTTGTCCAACTTGTACCTTGCCACCTACCATTAAGTCAAAACCATTGGTGTTGTATGTTACCGCACGGTCTGCAAATCCATCACCATCCAGAATTAAATTATTACTCCCATTAATCCGAATATCTCCTGTTTGCCTAATGATTGTTCCGTGACGGGAAAGCTTGATGCCGGAGTCATAACCGTTGTTCAATGGTGGTAACTCCTGTACACCATTTCCAAAAAAACGTAACTGAAAAACATCAATTATTGAATCGGCATGAACAACCAAAGGGGTTGGTATACCTCTCAAAATAAGTGTTTTATATTGATACCCCATTAAGCTGCCTGAACCTACCGAAAGCTGATTAAACACAGCCAAAGAGTTGGAGGGGGTTAGAGTCGTAGTATTGTTTGATTGCCCAACAGTCAAGTAACGAAAGCCATTTACCCAACCAAGGCTCAAGTTGTTATAAAACAGAGAGCCCGTTCCACTCATAACAAGATGCGCACCGTTGTAGCCATCACTGATTTCACTGCCATCCGCCACAAAATTACGCGCTACGGTGATGGTTGAAAGACGTGCCTCAACTCGCCCGCCTGTCTGTAAAAAATCTCTACCGACATTTACCGCGTAGTTTGATCCGAACTTGGTATTCAGAAGACCATCAACCACACTAAGATCGTTGAGTACGCTTAAGAGAGATTCAAGTTGATAGGTTGCAGCGCCACCTCCATCATTAAAACTGAGATTGTAAAAATCAGATACACTGGCATTGATCGAATCAATGTTTTCCGTGCCAGACCCTGCTGTAAAATTTACAGTAGAAGTGCCAGCATTAAATATGGAATTGTTTTTCCAGTAACCATTTAGAGTGATGTTATTGCTGTCTGCGATAAACGTGCCATTAATCTCTATGTCTTGTGAGCTAACATTGCCAGACCCAGTACTGTCAGGTCGAAAGGTGTTGCCGCTTTTAATGTAAAGCTTTTCGGTGGTATAAGCTCCAAATATATCGACCGTTAAATCATTGGCATTGCTCACATCATAAAAAATATCTTCATCGCCGCTGGTGGAACTATCATACAGGCTCAGGTCGTTATTGCTTATGGTCTGATTGTCGTCGCTGCCGATGGCTAAGTGTTTTTCAAGTAGTTCAACCCCCGTGATGTTGCCTGTACCATCGTATCGTGTCACTGCTACGGCCTCACGGATGTCTGTTGCTCCATCAATAAAAATGGTAATCACATCGCCGCTAACGAGGACATCAATATCGGAAATTGTCCAGATTCCACCGACCACTGTTTGCGTTTGCGGCTGTAAGGTACCATTGACGGCGAAACGCACTGTACCCGTTTCGCTACAGTCGGTTACCTGATCCACTCGTTTACAGCTGCCGGAGAGGGCGATTGTCGGTGCAGCCTTGTAGGTGGCAATGACTGCAGACCAACCCCAAGCAACGTTACTCAAAGAACCATCAGCGCGGTAAGCACCCGTTGTGGATACGGTTTTGTATTCAATGCTGAGATTGCCTGGAAACAACCCGCCATAGATCACAGACTCCAATAGAGTGTAGCCACTGCCTGCTGTAAAAATGGGGGAGTTATCATCATCTGCACCTATCGCGCCAATCAGCAGTTCATTTGTCTGTGTCGTAATGGCAGTATCTCCAGAAGATACGGTGACGGGAGCTCCGGAACCTCCGAAATTCCCACTGGTTTGATCAAGCGGCGAAGCAGGTAACAACCCTGAAAATTCATGAATACTGACCGCCGCACCGGTAGCATTCCCGCCAGGATCAGTGGTTGTGACAGTAATGTTGTTGCTGGTGCCAAGCGCATTAACATTGTGTGCAGAACAGATAACGGTATACACAAGCGCAACAGAGCTGTAACTGCTTACATCTGTTGAATAACTGTTTCCGGCATCATCACTGCATGTAAATACCACACCGGAACCAGAATATGCCCACGATATAGAAACAATAATGCTATTGCCAACCGTGACAGAAGCCGTTACCGGAATAGTAATGGCGGTTGTGCTCCAAGAGTGATCCAGAGCATACCCACCCACCTTCTGCACATATGAAATAGCACCATTAGCCTCACGGACAGGCACCAACATAATCAGCAAAAATGCCATGGCTGCACCGTGATACCTATACTGCGGTTCGAGTGCTCGCACCAAACTTGCTATTTTTTCAACCATTGCAATGCTTCTTTGGCGCTACGCTGATCAAATTTTATACGAAATTTCACATAACCCCCTTCACGGGTGTCATTGCTACGTGAAAAATCTTCATCATAAAAGCCTGTGAAGTTATAACCGAGACTGATCCAGATGTTATCGACCATCGAGTGGCCAATAGAGATACCGCTGCTGTAGTCATAATGATTAAGTTTTCTGGCACGTAGAGCAGCACCATGAATACCAGCATCCCAATCTGACAAAATATCGTAACGCATTTCAAACCCTGTCAGATCGGTAAAACTTGTGTATCTGAGATCATTATATTGTTCGTTAACAATCTTGGCGGCATATTGAAGTGATATCTGCCAGCGATCCATTTTATAGTTTGCATTAAGACTATTAATGACCCGCCAGTTGTTTTCATCTTGAGTTCCACCACTCACATCACGCTGCTTCAAGTCAAGTTTATCAAGAATAATCCAACGGTTATGATCATATTTTAAAGCAGGTCTGTAAGCTAGGCCGAGGCGAATATCACTCTCTTTTTGACTGATTCCTGTTGTTGCTTGTTCACTGCGTGAGTGCACTAATGTCGTCAGTGTTGATAGTTGGTTATTAGGGTTGCTTTGCATTGAGGTGGCCAGTTGCCGACGAGTTTCTTTGGCGCTATTACGCGCTTCGAGTCGGGTGCTCCACATCCAGCTGCCAGGCGCATAGGTCAGACCAACGGAGCCAGCACTGAAATCATTCGCCTCAAGGGGCGTAAGTGAGTAATCAGATGAAGAGTTGAGGGTTTTAACCTCTTCAGCGCCTATATTCATGTTCCACCGATCTGTAAGTTTCCACTTTTGTCGTCCACTGACGTTGGCGCTCGTGGTGCCTCCTTGTTCATTAAACGATTGTTTGATACCGGTGTATATTTCCCCCCCTTGCCAAGGGGTTGATTTAATTCCAGCCAGAGTATTTCGTGTTTTTTTCACTTCACCATCGGTAAACTCTTGCTCAACAAATAGTGTACTTTTACGAGTGATTCTATAGTCAACACCCATGCGGGTTCTATTTGGAAAATCAAGGCTGTTGCCTCGTCTTAAGTTTTGTTCACGATCAATGCGGGTGACTATTTTACCGTCTATGAAGCGGTGGCTCATACCTGTCGTAATTTGTTGTGAATCATTTTTTCTGCCGCTGCCACGTCTATCCCGAGCGGATCGTAACCCCAAACGCAAATGGGTATCGCCAATTTTTCCCTGACCTTGTGCTTCAATCACATCTCTGCGCGACTCATTGGCGCTGCTTTCCTGACGATAGGCCAGACCTTTAATGGTCATGTTATTCGTGGCTTTCAGGAGGGTTTCAGCCCCCATTTTTCGCATATTATCTTCAGAGCTGTTGGTTTGGCCCAGACCAAAACCACTCCCCTGATCACGGTAATAAATTTTGCTGACTGTTTTATCAGTCTGATGCTCAATTTCAGCCAGATAAGCGCTGCCTTGAATATCAGAGCGTGTCTCTTTTTTATCGCGGGTGATCGCAGCTTCAATGCGTAATTTGATTTTTTCTGAAAGTTGATAAGTGATATCCGTGCCACTAAGTTTGGCTTCGCCTCCTGTGCGACCTTCGTTGATGTGTGTGATACCCATTGCCAATTTTTCATTCACATTGATCTCAGCGCGGCCACCGTAGGTCGTGCTGCGATCTGTGGCATCAAAAGATTCATATTTCACCACAATGAATTGTGGGTTAAAATTTTGATCTGTACTGAATAGAGGTTGGCGAAAAGTGATGATGCCAGTGCGATAATCAATTTGATAATCCAGGTAACGAGTCATTTCAGTGGTGGATAAAATGACTTCACTGCGAAAGCGATCACGCACCTCAATGATAATATTTTCACTATTCATCGCGATATTATTGCGTGTGAGCTGATAGGGCCCCGTGAGACCTTTACCACGAAATTCATCTTTGACAAAGGCTTGATTGCTTCGACTGCCGAAAACAACCACATCAAGGTATTCATCCTGATAGCGTGTTTTAATGCCAGTGAGGGTGCGTTGGTATTTTGCCAGTTTGACATCATTCAGCCCTGTTTGGTAATCACCAAATAGAGCATAGAACTCATCACGTTCCAGTTTCAAATAGAGTTTCTCACTGCTGGCGGCAGCAAAATCGCTGGATGCTTTATCGCCATATAGTGTGTAGTAGCGGTCTGGATTAATGGTCTGAAATAGTTCGGGGTCATTTTTTTTAGGGCGAAATTTATTGCTGTCATAGGCAATTGTCATCAACCATTTCCCCAGTACTTGGCCTTTGGCAAAAAAGGCGATACGGTTCTCTTTGTAGAGATGATCTTTGTCTGTGCTGACTGTTAATGGTGTCGAGTTCTTGCTCAATGTTTTGTAACCCACGGAGCCTTCAGCAATACCGACCAATACCCAGCCTCCACTTTTTGCTATAAGCCTGGTGGTCAACTTCTTTGTGGAGTTATTAGTCAATGGCAGTGAAATTTTAACTTTGCCAGATTCAATGGTGGGATCCAGAGTAATCAGTGCAATGCCATCTTCATGAACGAGATACTCTTGTCGATTATTTGATGCACCTGGCATAACATCAGTATTAAATTTGTTAGAGCGAATTGCTTTATAGGGTGGGGCGATTCTGTACTGACCGCTGATACCTTTACGTACGGGGTATCCACCTTTGTCGAGCAGACGAATCGCGATCACGGGAGGGGTGATGCCATCGGCAATCAAGGTTGATTTCTCTTCGACAATTTCAGCATCGACAGGATCAGTCGAAAAATGAACAGTGCGAATAAAGCTCTGAATGATCTGGCCATTTTTGTCTTTAATCGTGACATCGAAAATATTATCGCCATCCTCTAGATCGACACCTGACCAGCGGCTCATAGAGATACCGCTTTGATCTTTCAACATGCCATCAAAGTTGACTTTTTCTACAGATTTTCCGTTTTGTAATAAAGTGACTTGTTGTCCATTCAAATGTTTAATGACAATGCGAGTACTGGCAATGTCGGGCAAGTCATTTTTTTGTGGATAAACCCACTCAATTTCTGCTTTTTGTTTCGCTAGCCATTGCCGGTTAAATTGTGGTGTTTGAGTGCTTTTTTGCAGGGTATTGATGATGGGCGCTTGTACGTGGCTGCCTTGAGTGATCACCTCCATTTTTTCACCGCGCAGAGCTTTAATAGAAGTACTCTCTTTTGTTGTGACCATTTTTTCACTATAAATATCAAGTTCTACACGACGATTGGCTTTGCGGCCTGCTTTGCTTGAGTTGTCGGCAACAGGGTTGTCAGAACCTCGACCTTCAATGGTGACTTGACTGGGTGTGAGCCTGAGTATGTCGCGCAGCTCATTGGCGATGGTGAGCGCGCGATGTTCAGAGAGACCGTAGTTATCACCGAACCGTTCTTTAGCGGATCCTTTCCGAAACAGTGAATGATCTGAGTGTCCAGTGGCATGAATTTTTAAATTTTTATGCTGTTTGATTTGTTCTGCAAACTTGACAAGGTATTGCCTGTTTTCTTTGCTGATTTTGTCGTCACCCGATTCAAAACTTATATTCAATATAATTTTTTCAATAACTTGTTGTGAGCTTTGCGTTGTTTTAACTCTGATTGAGTGGTCGATCACTGGAGTACGTTGATTGTGTTTTTCCGGCGTGTTGAACATCATGAACGCCTTACTGAGTAGTTCCGATGAACTGTTTTGTGCGATGCCTTGCACACTGAAACGAAGCTTTTGGTTCCAGTCACCACTTTTAGAACCCAGGCGAAAGGTGAGCATGTTGCGATTAATATCTGGCTCAGAAATTGTTTTCATTTCCAGTGTGCTGCTGCCTGCTTTATATTCCGTGTTGGTCGGGATCATGAAAGTCAGACGTATATCGTCGGTGGCAACCGTTTCACTGTGCAGTGAAACCTGATATTCAATCTCGTCGTTATTGAGCAGTTCAGAGCTACTGATTTGCAGTGAAATATTGCCCAGTGGATTAGGTTTGAGAGCGACATGGAAATCAGCTCGCCATAGTGTGCCGCCTTGTATATCTACAAATTGTGACCAGGCGCGACCGGTAAAGCGAGTGTTCTCTTCGTGCAGCATGGCTTCATATTTCTGTGGCAGGGTATCAAGATCAAGCTGAACAACATGATTGCCTGGAGTAATGTTGTTGAAGCTGTACATCCCATACTCATCGGTGATGGCATAACGACCATCTTCCATGTAAATTCTAACTCCAGCCAGCCCCGATTTTCCTCTGCTTTTCTCCAGATCGCTTCCAATGATCACTTGCCCCATAAGAATGGCACGGCTGCGCATTAACTCCTCAATGATTTGAGTGTTAAGTTTGGCGGTATTGGAAGTGACAGCACCGCCATTGGCAATGGCGTGACTGGTGCTTGTGGCTTCACCACGCCGAGCAGCACCTACGGCAGCAATATAATCAATGGTATAAGTTTTTTTGCTCTCCATGGTTTCCAGACTAAAAATAAGCGCTCTGCCATTAGCAGAAATAGCTGGAGCTATAGTTCGTATTTTATTGATTTTTACTGAATTAGTTTTCAGTCTAAATCCGTGAGGCAAGATATCGGTCAGGGTCACGTTGTTGATGGTTTCGCTATCTACATTTTCAAGCTTCACGGTGTAGTGGATGAAATCACCCAGCGAAATGTTAGCGGTGTTGGCCGTGCGCTGTATGTATATATGACTTTTGGGCGGGTTGACTAGAATAGTACGGACAGGGCTGTCACTGCTATCAGTTTTATCGGTGTAGTTGATGTTGATTTTACTGTTACTATAAACATTAAGTACACCGTTATTTTTTGTAGGGGTGTCATCAATATTTTGTGTGATATAGCCGCTGAATATGCCGCTATTAATCTCTGTTTCAGTTAATTTCAAGCGCTCTTGTTCACCATTCACTTCTATCTTAAAATCAATCTCTATGCTCTCTTTTTTGCTCGGATCAATATTTTGATCCGCATCGCTGAGTTTGATAAATATGATTTGATTGTGTATGAAATCAGTCGCAGATTTAACAAAAATAGGGACAGATGTCGCACTGACTCCTGTCGCCTCGATCATGGGTGGCTTGATTAGGGAAAAATTGCCATCAGACTGCATAAACTCAGTTGGGTTGACCGTGAGCGGAAAGGCATCATCATCTTTTGAGTATTTCAGCAACTGTAAAACACTTTGGCTCCGTGCAGCCAGGGGCAGGGAAGTTGCCCGGCGGGTGATGTCTGCGTTATTGGCGCGATAGTCAATGATGATATCGTTGGAAGTGATGTTTGAATCAATAGGAATATTGAGTGTTACGCTGTAGGTTTGGTTCTCTTGAACAGCTATTTTTCCTATATCGTACAGGCGGGTTGTTATGCCATTATCAGTGCTTTGTGATATCAGTGTGGTGTGGTCATCCACTAGGAAAAAACTGATGTCGGCGGGATAATTGATACGTAGACGACCTTCTCTTAACTGATTGATTCCATCATTTTTGACCTCGATATTCAGAACGATACTATTGCCCGGAAAAAGGTTGATTCCATCCATACCACTCACAGTGACTGATCCTTGATTCAAGTGCTCTCGATTTAGCACGACGAACTGATTACTGTTAGATGATTTGGAAAATTGTAGCCCGGCATTGACCTGATATTTGATGTTTGCAGTATTGCTAATGACGGTATCAGCTGACGTGAATGCTGCGCTGGATGATGACAAAAATATCAACAACAGTGCCGCTATGGTTTTATTAACCCTCGTAAAATGAGCTTCCATCTCATAAATTTTTAAGTCGTTTACTGAATTTCAGCTCTGATTTTTACTGTGGCTGATTGGCCTGCCGTAAGCATGATGCCTGTCACAGTGATGTCTTGACTTGCTACTGTAGCTTCATCACCATCACTGATATCGGTCAAGGCCGTGGCATTACCGGAATAAAGATTAGGGATCGTCAATTCGATTGATCTACCGGCGGAAAACTTGCGTGCATCATCGGTTGGCATGGCTAAATTACCATTTAATGTATCGGTGATAACTATGGCATCTGCTTGCGATGCACCGGTGCCATTCGTAACAGTAATAACGTATTCAATGATTGCACCTGGAATGTGAAAAAAGGGGGCGGTCGTAGTATTCACTGGATCCCAAATAACGGAGGATGTTTTTGTGATGGTCAATACTGCTGTTTGTATGACAAAAGCCAAAGAGTCAGAGTGTTCAGTATCATTAGCAATATCACTGGAATGAGGGCCTGAACCATCTGCATAGATGTATTGTTTTGTGGTGACTACATCAGTGGCCTCAGCAGGAATGGCACTTCCGTCAGAGAGTAAGGCTGATGCCATCAGGTTGTAAATGGCGCTCTGGGTATTCGTGGCGGTTGCTGGAATTTTTCCGATCAGGAAGACTACGGCTGAGCCGTTGGCGGCAATATCATTCAGTTGTGTACCTGCTGTATCTGTTCCCACACCATCCCACGTACCATTACCATCATCAATATGAATTGCCAATTCGGTCGCTGTGAAATCTGTGGTTCCTGCCTCATAAGCAAGGTTGAAGTCAAAAATTTCATTGCCTGTGTTGGTGACTGTGAACTTCAGGGCATAAAAGTTAGCATCACCTGGGGTACCATTAATATTAACCGCACCAGTGACCGTGAGATCAACCTTGGCATCCACCATAAAAGTAACAGCGGTACTGGTGATATCTGTCTGGGAAACGCTGTTGACTGTATAGCCAACGGTGGCTTGATTGCTGATATTGGTGCCAGAAGCTGTCAAAGCCATGGCATTAGATGAACTTGCTAAAAATATCAGTACGATAATAGCGCTGATAGATATTGTTATTAATCGTTGAGCGACCATAACTCTCTTCCTTGTGTTCTATATTATCCGTGAGTTTTTAATAAATAGTGTTCGCTTATTCCAGCTTGGCACTGAACTGCACAGCCCCTTTGTCTCTCGAACCCACTGACTCGATAATCCAGCGAACATGGGTGTAGTCTTTATTGGTGGCCGCACGATGTGTTCCATCACTGTTTTTGATCATTAGTTTCTCTGCGACATCAAAACTCTTACCGCGATCAAATGAAAAAATAACTGGAGCACCACTTTGCTCTGCACTGCCGTCAATATAAATAAGATTTTTGGGAATCGGGTTGGTAATCGCGACCTGGTCGGCTGCTTGATCGCCTTTGTTGTAATACTGGGTTGTGTATACAACCTTGTCACCAGGAACAATGCTCTTTGGATCAATGAGCTTTATTACTTTTTCATTGTTCTCATTGGTGATTTCAACCTCTTCGAATACAGTCATCGTAAGTTCGATCACACCTTTTTCACCCGCCAAAACAGTGCTGGAAGAAAAAGTGAATATAACGATAAAAGTAGCGATGAATGGTAATAACTTTCCTTGTTTCATGAACATGACCTTGTTGACGAAGCTTTATCAAATAATTCCCTGACTACTATTATCGGTATTGTTTTTTATTACTTAAATAGGTGAAGCTGGGGGGGGGAGCGTCATAAAATTTTTTTAACGCAGTTGAGGTGGGAAATATGAGTTGTTCAAAGCTCTCTATACTGCGCGAATTCAGGAAACGGTTGCATCACCATATAATATCTATAATTGGAAACTTGAATTATTATGAATATGCTTTAAAATTTTTAATGTTTTTTTGTGCTAGAGGGACTTTATCTTTAAGGGTTGTTATCGGACTATTACCCTCAAAACTGCCTTTTGATACGATCATCCTTCAACAAGGAACAAACTATGACCTCGAGCAACCTTTATTACGAATACAAAATAAGAAGTGGAGACACTTTTTCCGGTATTATCCACTACATGTTTGGCTATACTCAGGGCGCTACTCGTTATGCGGAAACGGCTCAGTACCTGCTCGCACTGAACCCTCATATAAAAAACCCAGATTTCATCAGAAAAGGCGACATGTTGCGTCTGGGGGTACTGCCGCCCGTCAGCCAACTCACCACAGCAAAGCCAATCATACCCCCTCGGTTTATCGCGGAGCATGTGCATAACGATGATATGCAAAACTTTTCGGTGCTTGCCTGGATGGAACACAATGCAAATTTTTTAACCATTCCTGGCGGTATTGCCATGGGCACTGCGGGAAATTTACTTAGCCCCGGCAATGTCAGCTTGATTAATAAGGTCAGTGATCATTACGCCGATTACAAATCCGGCAATATAACCAAAGGACAATATGATTCTCGGCGCAAAGCCTCACTGAACCGGCTCAAAAAAAACATAGGGCTGTTTGAGAAAATGATATTCGGTAAACAGACCACCCACGAAAGCATCCGCATTGCCCGAGCCGGTGGTATTCCGGCAACGGCTCACATCGAACGACATGCTGGCCGCTTGCAAAGGCTGGCGGGGCTCAGTCGACACGGCGGCCTTGTGCTGATGGGCGTGGGGTTAACCGCCGCCTGTATGAAAATCGCCAATACTGCGGATACAAAAGAAAAAAACGAAGTATTTGTTGAGACCATTGCCAGCGCGGCAGCGGGGGTGGTTCTAGGCTCGGCTATTGGTCTGTTTTTAGTGTCCAATCCGATTGGCTGGGGAACCGCGATTGTACTGGCAATTGGTAGCACCACCATAAGTTATGGGGCAGGAAAGGGGGCGACACTGGCTTATGACAAATACGGCAGCCAGGTGGATTTTGTCTCAGGTACTGGAACCGACAAGATATGCCAATGATGAACTCACTGATAGACATTCTACTTGCCGTTTTCATAGTTCTGTTTTTCATGATGCTGCTCAATATTGCATTTATCTTTATCATGCACATTTTAATGCCGCGCAAGGTATTAGAAACCTACTTCAAGGAGCCCCATTTTAACGTAGTCGACCTGGAAAGTATGAGCCGTTCAAAGAGCCCTTACTGAATAAAAATTCAATATTTAAGTGACTTTACAGTCAGTATCATAGAAAATGGCGCTCATTAAATGCTGGGCGCACTTGGAATGAAAAAGTATTTCCTCCTGTTTTTTTTCTCTTTTTTTCTCATACAATCAGCTTGTTTGCAGGCGGCAAATTTTGATACTTCATTCAAATTTTCCACGATTGAGAGCGAGCACTTCAAGGTGCATTATCACGCCGGACTTGAAACCATTGCCAAGCAAATAACGACCATTGCTGAAGAGGAGCACCCGCGTTTAGTCAAAACATTTGGCTGGACTCCTGAAAACAAAACCGACATCGTGATTATTGATGAGATGGATATCACGAATGGCTCAGCCACATCATTACCGCGTAACATCATTAGAATATTTCCTGTTTTTCCATCAAGTGCTTCGGTATTAAGCGGTCATGATGATTGGTTAAGATTGCTGTTTATACATGAATACAGCCACATTCTATCTCTGGATTCAGCGCGTGGTTACTCGAAAGTGATGCGTTCCATTTTTGGAAAACCTGTCTCTTCATTCGAAGTTTTAGGGTTATCACCTTTGCTATTTTTTTTCACGGTTTCCCCCAATAACTATTTACCGAGCTGGTGGCATGAAGGCATTGCAACCTGGTCTGAAACCGAATTTACACCGGCAGGGCGAGGGCGCAGCAGCTATTTTGATATGATTTATCGCATGGCGATCAGTGAAAATAATATTCCATCAATTGATCAAATCAATGGTGATATGCCTGATTGGCCCGGGGGTTCAATGCCTTATATTTTTGGTTTGGCACTGCAAAAATATATGATTGATCAATATGGTATTGAAACTGTGGCAAAGCTCAATAAAAAACATGCAGGACGTGTTCCATATTTTATTAATGGTGCGGCTGAGCAACTGTTTGATGGGAAAAGCTACCTTGATCTATATCAGGAAATGGTTGATCAAATGCAACAAGAGCAGAGTTTACAAATTCAAAAATTGCAAACAACGCCGTTGACAGAGATGGTGGTGCTGGATTTGAAGGGGCAACAACTCAATGCGCCTCGTTACAGCCCTAATGGTAAGTTCATTGTTTATCAAAAGCAGGATCCTCACCAGCATTCATTGATTATGGTTGCCAATAGTGATGGTTCTAATGAAAAGGTGCTGACGAGAGTCCACTCAACTGAGCCGAGCCTATCCTGGTCATCAAACGGTGAAAAAATCTACTTTAGCCAGATTGAAGTCAATCATGGCTTTAATATATATCAGGACTTATACCACTATGATTTAGTGCAGGGGCGTTTAAATCGTATGACTAATGGCTTACGGCTTCGTGAGCCGGATGTGTCACCCGATGGAAAGCAACTGGTTGCTGTGATGAATTCACGGGGTCAACAATCTCTGGTGATTTTACCTGCCGATTCAAACCATCTATTAACAGATCCATCTGAACTGAAAGTTATTAGCGATGAAAAATTTACCGCGATTAATTCACCACGATGGTCACCCGATGGTCGCTCCATTGTTTATACCGCAAAGAACAACGAAGGTAGCAGTCGCCTTTTTCTTTATCATATTGATGAAGATCGACATGAACTGCTTCAAGCAGGCTATTTTGAAATTTCTCATCCAGACTGGACGGGAGATGGTCAGGAAATTATTTACAGCAGTGATAAAACCGGTGTATTTAATATTTATGTGTACCGCATTAAAACAGAACAAAATATTCAACTCACGCATCTACTAGGGGGCGCTTTTCAACCGGATATATCTGCCGATGGCCAACAAATTATTTTTTCAAATTATCAATCAACAGGCTTTTCACTTGCAACGGTGAATTTTGAGTCCAACCATTGGTCTCGTCCCACCCCTGTTACGATTCAACATGCTTGGAAGAGCGATTATTATTCAAAGCCCGATCAACTCCAGAATCAACAAATAGGACCTTTTAAAACAACACCGTACTCTGTACTCCCCAGTTTAGCGCCGACCTTTTGGTTTCCTGTGGCCAGAACAGATCATCAAGGCGATGTGTTTGGTTTATTCAGTGCCGGGCAAGATGTTTTAGGTTATAACCGCTGGTTCCTTGAGTACGCACATGGCATTGACAGCAAAGAAAATTATTACAATGCAACCTATGTAAATAACTCTTTCTATCCAACACTGACCCTCAAAACATACAATCAGTCATTTAGATACGTTGATTATTTTATTGATGGTTATGAAAAAGAGAGAAAGTCATCCGTAGCATTGAGCTTTCCATTGAATCGTTTGGAATCAAATCATTTTTTTACGTTGGGCTATGAGCAATCAAGAGCTCAATTGGTTGAATATATGGAGACGGAAATTCCTGAAAATTCTCATGATTTTAAAGAGAAGAAAAATAATTTTTTTGCATCATACTATTTTTCTAACAGAAAAAAATATCCGTATTCGATCTCTCCTGAAGAAGGTTATCAATTGAAATTCACTTTTCGAAACTATGGTGGAATTTCAGGGGGTGATTTAAAAGCAAAAGAGTATCTAGCTTCTTTTAGCAATTACTTGAAAATGCCATGGGCTAAGCACCATGTGCTTTATGCAAACGTAAAAATAAAGCGTGGACATGGTGAAAAACAATACTCTAAAATCGGTGGATCAACTGGATTTGAAGAGTTGCCTTTGAGAGGCTATCCAAGGCAGTATTATTTAGGGAAATATGCTGCAACAGGAACGCTTGAGTACCGATTGCCTCTGAGTCAATTTTTTTCAGGTTCGGGAACATCACCTCTATTTTACAAGCAGTTGCATGCTGCATTTTTTATTGATCAGGATGAGGTGTGGGAGAGTGGTTTTCCTTCGGGTGATGATATCAGAACCAGTGCAGGTTTTGAGATTGCGATGGATTTAGTGTTGGGTTATCAAACACGCATCAGTCCAGCACTCGGTTTTGCTCATGGATTTGACCGTAATGGTAAAACCATGCTCTATTTCAGATTACAAACAGATATCTAAATTTAAAAAATGAAATTTAAAATTATTCCTGTGACATCCTACGTTCAAAACTGCTCACTGTTATGGTGTGAAAAAACACTTCAAGCGGCGGTGATTGATCCCGGCGGGGACATTGATAAAATTTTAAATGCGGCAACTGATCTGGGGGTTGAAATAAAAATAATTTTAGCTACTCATGGGCATCTGGATCACGTAGGGGGTGTTGCTGAAATGGTTGATCGCTTAAAAGTGCCTGTTGAAGGGCCACATAAACAAGATCAATTTTTGCTTAACTCCCTTCCACAGCAGTGTGAAATGTTTGGCTTTCCTGTGGTCTCCAGCTTTACACCGAATCGCTGGCTACAACAAGGTGATGTTGTTGAGTTTGGGAACATAAAGTTAGAGGTCTATCACTGCCCCGGGCACACACCTGGGCATATTGTATTTTTTAATAAAAATGAAAAATTAGCCTTTGTAGGGGATGTTCTGTTTAAAGGCTCAATCGGGCGAACTGATTTCCCCAGAGGAGATCACGAGATGCTTTTACAATCAATTCGGGAGAAGTTATGGCCATTGGGTGATGAGGTTCGGTTTGTAGCGGGGCACGGTCGAATGTCTACTTTTGGATATGAACGGCGTACCAATCCTTTTCTTTCTTAGATACTCAACAACGTCCTAAACATAGTGAAGGCGCGATCTAAAGATATAAAGAATTGGGGTCAATCATTGGGCTTCCAGCAAGTTGGTATTGCCAATATTGATTTGAAACATGCGGAAGAAGATTTCTTGAGGTGGTTAAAAGCAGGTTTCCACGGTGAAATGAACTACATGGCAAAACATGGCACCAAACGCAGCCGTCCTGAAGAGTTATTGCCTGGCACGATCAGTATCATCACCGTTCGAATGGGTTATTTTCCCTACGAGGGTGCTGACCCGTTCAAGATATTAAAAAACCCTGATAAAGCCTATATTTCACGCTATGCGCTTGGGCGTGATTATCACAAAATGATGCGCCAGCGACTTAAAAAACTGGTCAATAAAATTGAAACCATCGCCAAGCCTTTTGCAAATCGAGTTTTTGTTGATAGTGCCCCTGTGATGGAAAAACCGCTGGCGGCACAATCTGGCTTAGGTTGGATTGGAAAACATACTTGCCTGATTAACCGTGATGCAGGATCATGGTTTTTTCTTGGAGAGATCTATACCGATTTGCCTCTGATGGCTGATGAACCCAGCAATAATCACTGTGGAAGCTGTACGGAATGCATTGAAGTTTGCCCTACTCAGGCGATTGTTGCACCTTATCAATTGGATGCACGCCGCTGTATTTCCTATCTCACCATTGAAAAACAGGGTTCGATTCCAGAAGAGTTCAGGCCGTTAATGGGAAATCGTATTTATGGATGTGATGATTGTTTGCTCTTTTGTCCCTGGAATCGTTTTGCTCAATTGAGTCAGGAAGCTGACTTTAATCCCCGTCACGGATTGGATTGTGCTGATTTAATCGAGCTGTTTGGCTGGAGTGAAATAACCTTTTTACAGCGAATGGAAGGGTCGCCCATTCGGCGTATTGGCCATGAACGCTGGCTCAGAAATATAGCAGTCGCGCTTGGCAATACATCATCTGATCATCCAATGGTCACCCAAGCTTTAAAGAAAAAACTGGAGCATCCATCTGAAATAGTCAGGGAACATGTTGTTTGGGCATTAAATCAGTTCGATATTTAATGACCTTGGCAGGGTTACCGACTGCAATTGCACCCGCAGGTATGCTTTTTGTAACAACTGAGCCGGCACCAATGACTGCACCCTGACCAATCGTTACGCCACTCAGCACAATAACACCGGTACCCAGCCAGGCCTCATCTTCAATCACAATCGCTCCTTTAGATGAAATGGGCTGTTCATGAATAGGCTTGTCTGGGTAGACTTCGTGATCATAAGAGTAAAAAGCACAGTTGGCTGCAATCATGACCTGCTTGCCAATAATGATTGGCTCTTTATAAGCATTCAGTTGATTGCGAGGATGGATGCTGGAGTGGGCTCCAATAGTAATATATCCACCTTTTCCTGTTTCAAGCGTGCTATTTCGGTAAATACGAACATCATCATTTAACTGAATTGAACCGCCGCCATCATTTTGAAAAATAACACAGTGCTCATCAATAAATGTTTTAGGCGCGCCTTTGAAGTTCGAATGATAAAGGATTGCGGTAGGAGCAATGTAGCCAAATTCCCCCATACCAGAGAGCGCTTCACGCTTATAGTGGGGTGGAGTCACCCAACTGGCAAGGCGCATCGCTTGCCGCCCGAAGCAACTTAAACTACTGCGTCGCATCCAGAACCCGGCCCATCTGCGTTTAAGTTTTCCAAATTTAGGTGTGCTGTTTTTACTCATGCTTTATATTATCTGGTTTGCTGTTTAATGATTTTAATGTTACATAATTTAATATTTAAAACAAACAGTCGGTATTTTTTAGCGCCATGCGAATTCAGCATTTACCTCCACAACTTGCGAATCAGATTGCTGCGGGTGAAGTGGTTGAACGTCCCTCTTCTGTAGTAAAAGAGCTATTGGAAAATAGCCTTGATGCAGGTGCGAGTCAAATTGATATCGACATTGAACAGGGGGGGCTTCGCTTAATACGCATCAGGGATAATGGCTATGGTATTCATAAGGATGATCTCAGCCTGGCATTGAGCCGTCATGCGACCAGTAAGATAGCGAGCCTGGATGATCTGATTAATGTATCTACTTTGGGTTTCCGTGGTGAAGCGTTGCCTAGTATTGCATCGGTTTCACGTTTAATTTTAACGTCGATGCAAAAAGAGGCTTCCCAAGGCTGGCAAGTTCGTGGCGATGGTCGAGAAGATCTGTTGGACTTAGCACCCGCAGCGCACAATATTGGCACAACGATTGAAGTGCGAGATCTTTTTTTTAATACACCCGCACGGCGTAAATTTTTGCGTACAGAAAAAACAGAATTCAAACACCTTGAAGCCGTTGTCAGACGCATTGCAATGGCACGTTTTGATGTAGGTTTTAATTTAACGCATAACAATAGAGTTGTTTACTCACTGCGCCCCGCTCATACGATAAATGAACAAGAGAAGCGTATCGCAACACTTTGCGGAAAACCCTTGATGGAAAGTGCGTTGCACCTTGAGTTTGAAGGCACAGACTTGCGCCTTTCGGGTTGGATTGCCCAGCCGACTTTTTCACGTAGTCAGGCCGATATGCAATATTTTTATGTCAATGGGCGTGTGATTCGAGACAAGGTGCTGGCTCATGCTGTGCGCCAAGCGTATCAGGATGTCATTTATCACGGCAGGCATCCGGCCTATGTTTTATACCTTGAATTACCTGCCTCAGAAATGGATGTGAATGTGCATCCCGCCAAACATGAAGTCCGTTTCAGTGAAAGCCGAATGGTGTATGACTTTTTACTGAGGTCAGTCAAGCAAACCCTGGCACAGGTGAGGCCTGGTCAAGAGGGTGAAGTTATTGAAAATGAATCGACGGCTTCAGAAGCCACTCGTCACCCCGTAGTGGACTATATGCCTTCTAAACAGCAATCCATGCCCCTTGCGGTCAATGAACATATCGCAGCATACAAAGCGTTCTACTCACCACGCTCATCGGGTTCATTATCCCAGCCTTCCAAGGCAGGGTCACAAATTAAAATGGAAAATTCTGGCGATGATGAAGTTCCACCTTTAGGTTTTGCAGTGGGGCAGATTCATGGCGTTTATATTTTGGCACAAAATCAAGCGGGATTAGTGATCGTGGATATGCACGCGGCGCATGAACGCATCACTTATGAGCGTATGAAAACACTGATGGGTGATGGGAAAGTAGTGGCTCAACCACTTCTTGTTCCCGTCACGTTGAATGTGAGCGAGCAAGAGATGATGCTGGTTGAAGAGCATGAAGCCATACTCAAAGCACTCGGCTTGGGTATTAATCCATTAGGAAAAACATCACTTGTGGTGCGTGAAGTTCCCGCCATGTTACGTCATGCCGATGTGGAGCAACTGGTGAGAGATATACTGGCGGACTTGAATACGTATGGCACCAGCACACGAATTAAAGAAGAGATTAATCAAGTGCTGAGCACGATGGCCTGTCATGGTTCGGTGCGGGCAAATCGACAATTAAGTATTGTTGAAATGAATAGTTTGTTACGAGATATGGAGCGCACCGAGCGCAGCGGCCAATGTAATCACGGCAGGCCAACCTGGATACAGATGGGCATGAATGATCTCGATAAACTTTTTATGCGTGGGCAATAGTTATAACTCAAAATACAATTAAATTGCACCATTGATCGCTTCTCTTACTGAGCGGTACAATACGACTAATGTTTTATCAAATACCCATTTTATGACTTCATAGGTAATTTCACCTAATTTGTATAAAACTTGCCCTGCAAATACCAACATATGCCCAAGAAGACCTGCAACTTGTTTAGAATATTTAACAGATGCTTGTGCAACTTTCACTAACGTTCTTGAAACCAGATCATAAAAGGTTAAGGATGAACCTATGGTCGCTTGTGCCAGTATCGCGCTATAATATCCCGCATCTTTTAATAGGGTGATCAAAGCTGAACTGATTTTATCAGCCCAATACGCACTATAAGAGGCTTGGTGGCGGTGGTCGTAATCAAGGCGAACAGGGGTATTTAAAAAATTATCAGAGCGCCTTTGCAATGCCCCCCAATCACTACTATTTGCTGAATTTACATAACCTGGGGTACCATTTACGCCCATTTTATGGGCGTTAGGGCTAAAGCCTTGCCCGCTATTTAAACGAAATTCGGTGCCGTTGTAAGGTGCGTGAATAAAAGGCCATAACGGTACTTTAGGCACAGGATCGGCGCCGTGTGTACAGCGAAATATGTTATCAAGCCTTGCGGTTGTTTGTGCTGAAAAACCCTGTAAACCAATGCGTGGCGCACCAAAGGTATATAAGTTAACCGGCATGTTGTATGCGTTTTTTAGCCAGTCAGCAGTTAAACCTGCTAAAGCACCACCTAAACTATGCCCAACACAATGTACGGTACGAATAGCACCCTGCGCTTTTGCTTGCTTAATATATTGCGTAAAAGCTGGCTTCATGGTGTTAAATGTTTTGTTGAAACCCGCATGCACTGTTGCACCTGTTTCAGAGCCAGTAAAACCAAAATGAGCATCCGTTAAACCATCGTGTAATGAAGCAGTACCTCTAATAGCAATAACATGATCGCCTTTGTACATGCCCTTTCCTTGACCGATCAATGCAAAACCTGTGGTTTTATTAAAAAGATGCGAAAAAAAACCACCCGACACACCTTTGATGGGGCCGTTGGATAGATCAAAATCAAAGTGTTTTTCTGATTTTTTTGCTTCCAAACTCTGAATCGTATATTTTCCAAACCGATCTGGTTTTTGAATTTGATACGCAGTTTCTGCTAACAATGAAGCTATGTGAGGGGAAATAGTTGGCATATATTAATCCTTTAGAAATGTTTTGTAGTTAAATTAATTTTTTAAAGAGTTACCAGCGACAAATACTTTTCACTAAATATCCCCATCTAGGGTCTTCAATATTTTGAAATTCTAATTCTTCTTCGGTATCATTTAAATCGCAGTTCAGTTGACTTAATCTCTGAGTAACAGCTTGGCTAGGCTTGATTCCTTTAGCTAATGTTCCCCAAAGAAAATAACGTTTACCTTCATACTCTACATCTATAATTTGTCTAATACTTGATTCGTCGAACATAGAACCTGGTTTTCTTGAACGAATATTTTTTTCCGCAAAAGAAAACTTTCCTTCTGTATCTGTTAAGGTTTTATCTATAAGTTCATTATCATCTCCATACGTTAAGCCTCGAAAAACTTCAAGACCTACAACAGCTTTTCCTTTTTCAGTAATAACACCATGAACTTCAGGCGACAAATGAACATCATATTTTTTAAATAAACCAAACATATTTCCTACTGCCTGTGTTGAAAGTAAAAGAAGAGATCCTATAACAACAAGTATCACAATAAAAGCTGTGCGTCTTTGATGAAAAAAAGTTTTGTAAAAAGAGAACACTATATTAATCCTTAAAATTAATTTTTAAAGAGTTACCAACGACAAACACTGTGCACTAGGTAGCCTGCTTGTGGATATTCATAGCTATCAAACTTAAACTCTTCTTCTGAAGTAGTTAACTCACAGCGTAAATTTGCTAGACGTTCCGTTAATGCCAAATTAGGCTCAGTACCTATTGCTTGTGTATACCACAACATATAGTCTTTATTTTTATTTTTCGCAACGACAACTTGTCGGATTCTTGATTCGTCAAACATAGAGCCTGGTTTTCTTGAGCGAATATTTTTTTCCGCAAAAGAAAACTTTCCTTCTGTATCTGTTAAGGTTTTATCTACCAATTCTTTTTCATCGCCATAGGTTAAACCCCGAAGAATTTCAAGACCAACAACAGGTTTTCCCTGATCAGTAATAACACCGTGAACTTCAGGCGACAAATGAACGTCATATTTTTTAAATAAACCAAACATATTTCCTACTGCCTGTGTTGAAAGTAAAAGAAGAGAGCCTGTAACAGCAAGTATCACAATAAAAGCTGTGCGTCTTTGATTAAAAAAAGGTTTATAAAAAGAAAACACTATATTAATCCTTAAACTAAATTTTTAAAGAGTTACCAGCGACAAACACTGTGCACTAGCTAGCCTGCTTGTGGATATTCATAGCTATCAAACTCAAATTCTTCTTCTGAATTAGTTAACTCACAACTTAAATTATCTAGACGTTCCGTTAATGCTAGATTAGGCTCAAAACCTATTGCATGGGTATACCACAAAATATATTTTTCACCTTGATAATCTACATCTATAGTTTGCCTAATAGTCGATTCGTCAAACATGGAACCAGGTTTTCTTGAACGAATGATTTTTTCCGTAAAAGAAAACTTTCCTTCCGCATCGGTTGTAGTTTTATCTACCAATTCTTTTTCATCGCCATACGTTAAGCCTCGAAAAACTTCAAGACCTACAACAGCTTTTCCTTTTTCAGTAATAACACCATGAACTTCAGGCGACAAATGAACGTCATATTTTTTAAATAAACCAAACATATTTCCTACTGCCTGTGTTGAAAGTAAAAGAAGAGAGCCTGTAACAGCAAGTATCACAATAGCGACTGTGAGCCTTCGATAAAAAAAATTTTTGCAAAAAGAGAACACCATATCAATCCTTAAGTTAAATTTTCAAAAAAACGCTAGTACCTCTTCTTAAATCTCACCAAACATTAATTTAAGTTACAAGCAATCAAGATTACCCCTGCCCCCCACAGGTTACTGTGACAGCTTACTAAATACACTAATTATTCACGTTGAATGTGAGCGAGCAAGAGACGATACTGGTTGAAGAGCATGAAACCATACTCAAAACACTCGGCTTGGGTATTAATCCGTTAGGCAAAACATCACTTGTGGTGCGTGAAGTGCCCGCCATGTTGCGTCACGCAGATGTGGAGCAACTGGTGAGAGATATACTGGCGGACTTGAATACGTATGGCACCAGCACACGAATTAAAGAAGAGATTAACCAAGTGCTGGCCACGATGGCCTGTCATGGTTCGGTGCGGGCAAACCGACAACTAAGTATTGCCGAAATGAATAGTTTGTTACGAGATATGGAGCGCAGCGGCCAATGTAATCACGGCAGACCAACCTGGATACAGATGAGCATGAATGATCTCGATAAATTTTTTATGCGTGGGCAATAGTTATAATAACTCCATATTTTTCTACTTGGCTTTATAGACTATTCCACGCTTGATTCTGATCATATCGAACAATGGATTTAACGTCGAAGGCATGCTTTCCGACGAACCGAGAATAAGGTAGCCACTAGGATTGAGTGCTTTAGAGAATTTTTTTATAATTTCTGCTTTGTTTTCCTGAGAAAAGTAGATAAGAACATTACGGCAGAATATAACATCAAATTTACCCAGCCCTACAGGGCTGTCAAGCAAGTTAAATTCTTTAAAGGTCACACGTCTGGAAATTTTATCTTTAACTTTCCATTTATTGCTGATAGGGCTAAAGAATTTTTCTTGTCGATCATCGCTTAAACCTCGTGATATGGATAATAAATCATAAGTTGCATTTTTTGCTTCGGACAGTACCGTGGACGATATATCAGTCGCGGTGATTTTGATGTTATTGGAAAAACTTCCAGGGTTACTTTTTAAATACTCTTCAATCGTTATACTGATTGTGTAAGGCTCCTGCCCTGAGGAGCAGGCGGCCGACCATATATTTAATGAGTTATTTTTTTTAATCTCGGGAAAAATTATATTTTTTAAGGATTCAAAAGGGTGTTGATCACGAAACCAACTCGTTTCATTGGTTGTCATTGCATCAATAATCTGTTTTCTTAACGGAATATTAGCTGGATTTTTCAGACGATTTGTCAGCTCAGTGATAGATGAAATTTTATGCTCACCCATTAAACCTTTGATGCGACTATTAACCAGGTAATGACGGTTATTACCTAATACAATACCGCATGATTTTTCAAGAAACTTTTGGAATTCGGTATATTCTTGTGAAGACATCTCATTGTCTGCCATAGTATTAGCTCACGTATAGTTGGGGGCATACTGCCTTATTAGCCTGTTTGTGGGTAGCTCTTTAAGCCAGAGCTTCTCTTCGAGCCAGATCAATTGCTTCACAAGCATTAAGCACTGTTTTAGCGAGTTCATCGGGGTTGTATTTAGCAATAAATTTATCGGCACCCACTTTTTCAACCATGGCATTATTAAATACACCACTTAATGAGGAGTGAAGAATGATGTACTTTCCTGCAAGCCGATCGTCTTCACGTATTTTGGTCGTAAGTGTGTAACCATCCATTTCAGGCATCTCTATATCAGAGAGTACAAGATCTACTTTATTAAACATTTCTGTGTCATTCGTATGCCAGTCAATAAGCATTTCAAGCGCTTCACGTCCATTTTTAGCTAAAGTACATTTCATACCAAGCTGCTCTAAGGTACGTTTCACCTGATTTCTTGCAACGCTTGAGTCATCAACAACAAGCACATGGATTTCATCCAACTCATCAGTGCCCCTCTCTTTTCCTTGCTCAAGAATATCATCAGAAGGCACTGTGGTTGTGGTGATGATTTCAGCTCTTACTTTTTCTACATCAATAATTTCTATCAGCTCTTTTTCAATTTGGGTCACGGAAATGACGTAGCTGTCTTTTCCTGCGCCTGCTGGAGGGGGCAGTATTTCTTCCCATGGTTTATTCACAATTTTGTCAACACTCCAGACTATGAAGCCGATCACGGCGTGGTTAAATTCACTCACAACAATAAATTTATCGGATATATTTTCAATGGGCTGCAGGCCAATGGCTTTACCCAGATCAATGACTGGAATTGTTTTTTCTCGGATCGTGGCAACACCACAAATCATTGAATGAGTGTTTGGAACATGTGTGAGAGGAGGGCACTGTATGACTTCTTGAACTTTAAATACATTAATGCCGTAGCGCTGTTTACCTTCGAGCCTGAAGAGCAATAGCTCGATACGGTTATGCCCTACAAGCTGGGTTCGCTGGTCGACACCTGCCAATAGATCTGCCATTTAATAATCCTTTATTAATATTTTTTGTTGCAATGGAATTAAGTATCGGCCTGCAGAGTATTGCCTTAAATTCTAGCGACAATTTCGTGTACGTTCCTTATCTGGCTTTAAAATTGCATGTTTGTTTGCAATGAATGAGTTTATAGAAATAGGTAAAAGAAATGAACAATATAAAATTTTTTTCTCAATACATCGCTTTTGTCATGCTTTTAATTTTTTCGGATGTTTATGCGACTGAATTTCATTCTCATGACGTAATAAAAAAATCCGTCAGTAATTTTTTGGAACTCAATATCAATAAAAATGAGTATCAGCAGCATGAAATTAAAGTGGATTCTATTGATTCACGTTTAAAATTAGTAAAGTGTGATCTTCCATTGGATATTGCTCGCTCTATGGGGCAAAGGCCGTCTGGCCGTATTACAGTCGGGGTTAAGTGCAAAGGTAAACAGCCATGGTCACTCTACATCCAGGCATCAATTAAGATCTCTGATATGGTTTTAGTCACGAGTCAATCACTGCCCGTAGGTTCAATGATTGGCATGGATAATGTGACTTTGGTTCAAAAAGATATCAGTCGTTTGACTCAGGGTTATTTTAAAAATACCCAAGAGGTGGAAGGGAGCTTTGTGAAACGCCCTTTAGCCAGTGGAGCGGTATTAACCGCATCAAATATACGCCCTCCTAACATTGCAGAGCGTGGTGAACGCGTCATTATTTTGGCGAAAGGGAATGGGGTTGTGGTTCGTATGCAAGGCCAGATATTAAAAGATGCGGTCGCAGGCGAACGAGTGCAAGTAAAAAATTTACTGTCAAACCAAATTATTGAAGGCCGCATCTATAAAAAAGGTGTGGTGGAGGTCGCAATGTAGGTCTGAACATCTTAAGTTTCCTGCAAGCACGCCGTTACGTGGAGAGGGTAAACAATAGGTAATTAAACGATGAATGTTCAGTTTTATGGCAACCAATCCATGCCGGTTTTTTTAAGAAAGAAAACGATTAATGAGCCCAGTACTTTTGATCTAAACCGTGTTAAAAGCATTCAAAGTTCCCAAGTAAATGGAGAATACCTAGTTGATTTTTTACGTGTTTCAGAAAAATTATTTTCTTTTGAAAAATTACTTAACCATACGTTTATAAAATGAAATGACTAAAAAAACTTCAAATCAATCTGTTTATCTGGCTTTTGGTGGTTTGTTGATTAAACAGTTAAAACTATCAATACGCTTATTGAAATGTTTAAACAAAGAGTATGATGAACTTAAGATTCGTTCTCTGACTCATTTGCAAAACATTGCAGAAATGAAGCAGGATTATTTGGTGGAATTAGAGCAGTTAACTCAAAGTGTTTATGAGATGATTGAAAAAAACTCATACCCTGTTAATCGAACAGGTGCGGAAGCTTTTGTTAACGAGTGTGAGGCTAATGGCATGCAGGGTGTGAAAAAACAGTGGCAAAATTTAGCTCATGTCTTGAAAAAATGCCAAAAACAGAATCAAGTGAATGGCAATATTATCCATATGAGTCGAAAAAATATTCATCATGCACTCAATATTATCTATAACGAACCGATTGAAAACTCTTCATACGAGCCTTCTGGTCAGTGTGTACCTAAGCATACTAAACGTATGATGAATGTCGTTTAGTACCCCAAAAAATATTATTCCAAACGAACATTATCAATATAGAATGTGCGTGAAGGTCTGTTTTTTTCTAAGTATAAGATAAATCGACGTATTGATTTAATATTTAAGTTTCTACTTTTCAGGCTTGTAGCAATAGTGTCAACAGGAATACGAATTTCATTCATACCTGGGTTCATTTTCTGTGAATAATTGAAACGATGTTCGTAATAAATGGGGGCACGTTCATCACTGTCATCAATGCGAATAAAAAAATTAAAATTTTGATCGCTCGGGTTAAATAGATTGAGAGTAAAGTATTTATAATTTGACCAATCTGCATCATAAGTTAAAAAATAAATGCCGCCCCAGCCTCCTTGCCCAGTAGTGATACGTAGTGCTTGATTGCCATGAGTCGCATTGTTGGCCTGTAATTCAACACGAGTTGGAGTATCCGAAGTTCCTCCTTGTGTCTTCCATAAATAAAGATCCATATCACTTTCAAAGTCCCCAAACATAGGGAACTGCTGTTGTTGCCAATAGATGCTGTAGCCTTTTATTGCAATGGGATAACTCAAAAAAATAATTATGCCCAAAGTCACAACAGCATGCCCCCAGCGGAGACGAATCTGATTTTTTTGCCAGAGGTAAATTCCAGATAACGCTAGCATAATTCCCACCAAATCAAGCATGACATCTTCCCAACTGGCCTCACGCCCGATACGTGCCTGAATCCACTCTATAGCAACTGCTAATACAACTGAGATAGTTAATGCGATCAGGTAACGGCGGTTTCCAAAATGTTTGGGGATATTAGAGAAGAGTGACAAGGTGAAAATAGCAAACGCGGGTAGATGAGCTGTATTTAAAACTTCACTTGCAAACTCATTATAGCCTCCAAAAGAGTATGGGAGAAATGCAATTATTATTGCAGAAACACAAATAATGAATAAAATCAGACGTGGCAATATATAACTTTGATGTAATGAATTTTTTTTCATTACCCAATAATGGAGTCTATAATTTGTGTAAATACATGGTAGACACCAGCATAACCCTGATGAGCGTAAGGGGATAGTTCATACCACTTTTGTGCAACAGGGTAGAAAAATAGTGAGAGTATTAATAAGGTGCCCGTGCTATAAGACCATTTCAGATAAGACGCTTTTGTATGTCGCCATATATAAATTCCAATGAGTGCGAGTGTGACACCGATGAGACCGAGTTGACTGTCTTCCCAGCTTGCAGTTCGACCCACTAACGTTTGCAACCACTCAACGGCAAAAACGAGAAGTACCGAGAGAGTCAGCGTAATGGTATAGCGCCAATGTTTGTGAAACTTTGGCACATTGAAAAAAATAGCGACCGTAAATATGCCAAATGCAGGCAGATGTGATGCATCAAGAGCACCATACGTTTCAATCTCTAGCGGTGAGAATGCAATGTATGATGCAATAATGCTGAGTAATAATAAAACTAAACGAGACAATTTTTATACTCTTTTTTTGTATGACTTCAATTAGATTGAATTTTTTTCAAAAGTTCTTCAACCGTCTGGAAGCGGTCAGCCGCTTCGGGTAACTTTTTAATGACGCGCAGTTTTTCAGCGCCATCAAGTTTATAGGTTTGCGGCTCTGTTTGAATAAGTTTTAGTATGGCCATTTGATCCATATTAGGATCTGCCCCAAAAATGATTCGGAATCCTTGGCCACCGCCATCAATTTTTTGAATGCCTATGGGCTGTGCCATGAGTTTTAATTCGGTCACTTTCAATAAATTCTTAGCCGCATCGGGTAACAAACCAAAGCGATCGATCATTTCAATTTGCAGTTCATTCAAATCATCAACATGAGCGGCACTCGCAATTCGCTTGTAAAGCACCAGTCGGCTATGCACATCGGGCAGATAATCTGCGGGCAATAACGCAGACACTTGCAGGTCAATTTCAGTTCCATGTTCCAATGAGCGCTCCAGCTCGGGCTGATTGCCTGATTTAAGCGCATTCACAGCACGTTCGAGCAGCTCCATATAAAGAGTGAAACCCACTTCATTGATTTGCCCACTCTGCTCATCACCTAACAGTTCACCCGTACCACGAATTTCCAGATCATGAGTTGCAAGTGTAAAACCCGCTCCAAGCTCTTCTAATGAGCCGATGGCATCAAGCCGTTTTACAGCATCCTTGCTCATGCTCTTTTTCGGTGGGGTAACCAGGTAAGCATAAGCTCGGTGGTGTGAACGTCCGACTCGGCCTCGAATCTGATAGAGCTGTGCCAAGCCTAATTTATCGGCACGATTGATGATGATGGTGTTGGCTGTTGGAATATCAATACCACTTTCGATGATGGTTGTGCACACCAGAACATTAAAACGCTGATGATAAAAATCCATCATCACCTGCTCCAGTTCACGCTCACGCATCTGCCCATGTGCAAATTGAACGGTCGCTTCAGGCAACAGCTCTGAAATACGAGTGACCATTCTTTCGATGGTTGCGACTTCATTATGAAGAATATAAATTTGGCCGCCCCGTTTCAGCTCACGCATGATGGCCTCCGTCAGTAAATTATCATCCCACTCCGTGATGAATGTTTTTATGGCGACACGTTTGGCCGGCGGCGTGGCAATAATCGAAAGATCACGCAGATCCGCCATCGCCATGTTCAATGTACGTGGAATTGGGGTGGCGGTGAGTGTGAGTAGGTCAATTTCAGAGCGCATGGATTTAAAACGCTCTTTCTGACGTACACCAAAGCGGTGCTCTTCATCAATAATAGCCAGCCCGAGATTATTAAATCCGATACTCTTTTGTAGAATTTTATGGGTCCCTATGATGATATCAACCTGACCTGCTGCAATCTCTGCAATTGTTTCATCCTGCTGTTTTTTGGATCGGAAACGAGACAAAACGGCAACTTTTATGGGCCAGTCGGCAAAGCGATCTTTAAAGTTTTCATAATGTTGCTGAGCCAGTAGTGTTGTCGGGGCGAGTACGGCGACTTGCTTACCATCCAGAGCGGCGATAAAGGCGGCGCGCATCGCGACTTCTGTTTTACCAAAGCCAACATCACCACAAACCAATCGATCCATTGGTTTTTGAGATGTCATATCACTAATGATAGCCAGAATGGTGCTGGCTTGATCCGGGGTTTCTTCAAATGGAAAGGCAGATGCGAAAGCGGCATACTGCTCTTCATCAAATTGATAACGATAACCTTGGCGTGCGGCACGTCTTGCATAAATATCGAGCAGTTCAACGGCCACATCAGAGACTTTTTTCGCCGCGCGTGTTCGGGCTTTTTCCCACTGATCACTGCCCAATTTATGCAGGGGTGCATTTTCAGCGCCGGTATAGCGATTAATAAAGTGCAATGATGAAACTGGCACGTAAAGTTTGTCGCCTTTGGCATATTCAAGCACCAAAAACTCTCGCTCCATATCGCCCATGTCTAGGGTTTGTAACCCTAGATAACGCCCAACGCCGTGCTCTTCATGCACGACAGGAGAGCCGATGGTGAGCTCGGTCAAATTACGAATAATTGTGTCGTTATCGCGCCCTTTATTTTTACGACGACGACGCTGCATGACCTGCTCACCAAAAAGCTGTTGTTCGGTGATAATTGCAATGGCGGGTTCGATGCTGCATAGGCCATCATCCAATACCGCCACCGTAATGCCCAGTGTTGTATTGTTCTCAAGAAAACTTTTCCAGCCATCAAGTGTGACTGGGTGTTGCTGATGTTTTGCGAAGAGTTCGAGCAGGGTTTCTCGTCGCCCCGGGCTTTCAGCAATAATCAGGCAGCGTCCATCAAAATTATCTAAAAATTGCGTGAGTGTGGCAAGCGGTTGCTCGGCTCGTGCATCGACCGTTAATGAAGGTAATGGGCGGATGCCATAGTTGATTGTATGGCCACCTTCAGGTAGTGGCTCTTGCTGAAAACGAATGCGAGGGTATTCATGCAGTTGTCCGAATAACTCCTCCACGCGTAAAAATATTTCAGCAGGCGGGAGTAGGGGGCGTTCAAGGTTATATTTGTTTTGATTGTAACGTTGGTTGGCCTCTTGCCAGAATGTTTCAGCAGCAGCGTCAATTTTTTTATCTGTTAACAGCAATGTATTGCTGGGAAGGTAATCAAATAATGTGCTTGTTTTATCAAAAAATAGAGGCAGATAATATTCAATGCCTGAAGGGGCAAGCCCTTTGTTTACATCACGATAGATCGGACTGTTTGATGTATTTCCTTCAAAAGCTTCGCGGTATGCCAGGCGAAAGTGAGTGATACCTTCTTTATGCAGTGGAAACTCTCGTGCGGGCAGTAAACGAATCTGTTTAACACGCTCAATCGAACGCTGGTTTTCTGGGTCAAAAGTACGAATGCTGTCGACTTCATCATCAAACAGATCAATGCGATAGGGCAGTTTCGAACCCATTGGGTAGAGGTCAAGAATGCTGCCACGCACTGAAAAATCACCGTGCTCTGTCACTTGAGAAACGCATTGATAACCCGCTTCCTCCAGCCGCAAGCGCATTTGATCCATATCAAACTTTTCACCTTCATCCAGCAGCAGTGTGCTGGCATCAAGAAAGCTGCGAGGTGCCAAGCGATGCATGGCGGTTGCAATCGGTACGATCAATACACCGCGCTTTACTGAAGGAAGGCGGTAGAGTGTGCTTAAGCGCTGCGAGATAATATCTTGATGAGGGGAAAATATGTCATACGGCAGAGTCTCCCAATCAGGGAAAGTTAAGATCGGCGCTTCTTCGTGATCATCTGTAAAAAAACGAAGCTCATAGGCTAAACGAGTGGCGGCTTGCATATCGGTTGTTAAAACCAGCAGCAGCCCTGAGTGTTTCTGAACCGCTGATGCAACTGCCAAGCCCAGGCTACTGCCGTGTAACTGCCCCCATTGCAGAGAGTCATTCTGTTTTTTAGGTAACGCTGGAGTAAACGGGCTCAGCGAATTTGTGCTCTGTTGATCTGCAGGTGAAGCCATAACGATTGATTGTTGGTGAGTTGGATATATTATGTGTAGTGAATCGGGTTCTGTACTGTTTGGTTTGCCAGCGGAGAACGATTGAGTATTTTACCAAAAGCGCTTGTCAATTTTGATAAAACAGGCTTTTTGGTTTTATAGGTGACTTCGTACAAATCTTTTGTTTTGCTCTGCTCCAGTAAGTAGTCATCACTGGTTTTTAGCTCATCAACTAATTTCAGTTCAATGGCACGTCGTCCGAACCAATGCTCGCCTGTGGCTACTTTTTCAATATTGACGATGGTGCGATTTTCAGTGATAAAGTCTTTAAAAAGTTCATGCGTATCTTCAATATCTTCTTTAAATTTAGCACGGGCTTTATCCGTATTTTCACCTAAAAGGGTGAGTGTTCTTTTGTATTCTCCCGCAGTGATCATTTCATAATCAATATCATATTTTTTCAATACTCGATTGAAGTTGGGAATTTGAGCGACCACCCCGATGGAGCCGAGAATGGCGAATGGAGCGGCAATGATGCGGTCTGCGACACAGGCCATCATATAACCACCACTGGCAGCCACTTTATCAACTGAGATCGTTAGTGGAATTTTCTTGTCTGTAATGCGCTGTAATTGAGATGATGCGAGTCCATAAGCGTGAACCATGCCGCCACCACTTTCTAAATGAACAAATACTTCATCACTGTGTTTTGCACAGGTGAGTATTGCCGTAATCTCTTCACGCAATGTGGTGACAGCAGAAGCTTTGATATCGCCATCAAAATTCAGCACAAAAATAGAGTCGCGTTTTTCATCACTCTTCTCAAGTGCTTTGATTTTGGCTTTTTGAGTTTTATGGTGTTTTTTCAGTTCGGCTTTAGATAAAGTATGTGATTCGAGCGCTTCTGTCATCTCTTCATATTTAGTGTTCAGTTTAGTGACTTCGATATGTGACTCTTTTGAAGCACTTTTACCTCGGCTCATTTGCATAAAAATACCACCAGTGATGATCAATATTGCGATCACAATGGTGATTACTTTTGCGAAAAAAAGCCCATACTCTAACAATAATTCAAGCACGTAAGTTCCTCTATTTATAAAATTTAATCAAGATAGCGGGATAATAACCCATTGTAAGCATCAATGCGCCGATCACGGAAATAGGGCCAGATACGCCTAACCTGTTCTGTACGACTGAGATCTATTTCAGCAGTCAGTACAGCGCATTGATCCGCTGGCGCTGCTTTAATTATTTCACCTTGTGAGCCAGCAATAAAACTGTTGCCCCAAAATTGAATGCCTTGGGTTATACCGCTTGCATCACCCTCAAAACCACAGCGATTACAACTAATTACAGGTATTCCATTAGCAATAGCATGAGCACGTTGAATGGTCATCCAGGCATTAAGTTGGCGCTGCTGTTCTTCATGATTATCCGCAAGATCCCAGCCAATGGCTGTGGGGTAAATAAGTAATTCAGCACCGGCTAATGCCATCAAACGAGCGCTTTCTGGGTACCATTGATCCCAGCATACTTGTACACCTAAACGGCCAACCGAGGTATCAATCGGCTGAAAACCAAGGTCACCTGGTGTGAAGTAATATTTCTCATGAAATCCAGGGTCGTCAGGAATGTGCATTTTTCGGTATATGCCAACGATCCCTTGTGTTGTATCGAGAACCACCGCTGTGTTGTGATAGATACCGGCAGCTCGTCGCTCAAAAATTGAAGCGACAATCACGATATTTAACTCTGCAGCAATCGTGCTGAGTTGATCGGTTGTTGAGCCTGGAATGGCTTCCGAAAGATCAAATAGCTCAGGGTCTTCTGTTTGACAAAAATAGAGTGATGTATGCAACTCTTGTAATACGATTAAATTTGTACCCTGTTTCGCTGCATCACGAATGCCCTGGATTGTAGTTGCCAAATTTTTATCACGGTCACCCGTGCAAGAATGCTGGATTGCAGCGACGCTTAAATATTGGCTCATTATAAAACCCCATCAGGCAACTGCATGGTTAAGCAGTGCAAACTACCGTATTGTAAAATAATTGCTTGGCAGGGGATGGGGATAATTTTTCTGTTTGGAAAGCACAGTTGCAGGCAAGCAAGCGCTGCTTCATCGGCAGGATCATTATACGTAGGTAAGAGCACCGCACCATTAATGATCAAAAAATTAGCATAGGTTGCAGGCAGTCGTTGCCCATCATCAGAGTATTTGGCTTTTGGCCAGGGAAGTGGCATCAAGCGATAAGGTTTTCCTCGAACTGTTTTGAAAGATTTCAACTCCTCCTCCATAGCTTTAAACTCTTTGTAATGTTCATCATGAACATCATCACACGCGACATAACAGATGGTCTGTGCATCACAAAAGCGGGCAAGAGTATCAATATGACTGTCGGTATCATCCCCAGCGAGATAACCATTTTTAAGCCATAAAATACGTTGAATGCCCAACTTTTCACACAATATATGTTCCAGCTTTGATCGATTTAGGTGGGGGTTACGATTGGGGGCAAGCAGGCAGGCTTCAGTTGTCAGCAGTGTGCCTTGACCATCGGTTTCAATACTTCCCCCTTCAAGCACCAGATCAACCGTCTCAATAGGGGTGTGACCAAAAGTCCCGCTTTTATGCTGCAAACGCGTTATTTTATTATCTTTTTCTGATTCAAATTTGTGACCCCAAGCATTGAACGTAAAATCAAGTAGATAAGGGTGGTTGTTACGGTAAATTGTTATGGGGCCATAATCACGCACCCATGTGTCATTAGAGGGGTTTAGTGTGAAAATAATTGAAGTACTATCAATCTCAGCAAGACGAAGCAAATCATTAATATATGATTGCTGTGTTTTATTAAAACAGTTAATGACTACTTTTTGGTGCTGGCTGATTGATTTTGCAATACTTACAAAAACAGGTTCAACCTGATCCAGAATGGGTTGCCAGTCACTTCGGTCATGTGGCCATGTGAGCATAACCGCACTTTGATGGTGCCATTCGGCAGGTAGTTTTGGGGTGGTATCTGTATAGCTATTTTTAATCAAACCTTATATTCATTCGGTTAGGAACGAGCACACAATGTATAAACTATTTAGTACTCGTTCCTGAAAAATGTTCCTGATTCATTGTTTTTTAATTCACTGCCGATTCAATCGTTGCCTCCTGATTGATTGGGCTGTACCAACTATTTGAAAACCTAACACAATTACGACCGTCTGTCTTGGCTTGATAAAGTGCCGCATCCGCTTTATTAAATAATGAAACAGGATCATCCTCCAAAGTGAGGTGAGAAACACCCACACTGACCGTGACAGGTATCGTCAGATCTTTGGTTCGGCAAGGCGTATTTTCTACGGCTTCACGAATCCGTTCTGATAGACGAATTGCACCATTACGATCCGTATGACTTAAAATAACTGTAAATTCCTCACCACCGTAACGGCACAGCATGTCGGTTTCTCGTATGCATTGCTTCACTGTTCTTACAAAGGTTTTGAGTACAGCATCACCACTTGAATGCCCATAATGATCGTTAACCTTTTTAAAATGATCCAGATCAAAAGAAACCAAAGAGAGAGGAGAGCCATTTCTATGTGCCAGTTTGATTTCTCTATTGATCGCATCATCCATCGCGGCTCGATTAGGGATTCCTGTCAACGGATCTTTCAATGCTGACTGTAATGCAGATTGATATGCAAGAGCATTGTGCAGTGGGTACAGAAGGCTGCGTAGAAGTGGTTCTATCTGTACCATCTCTTTTTCTTTAAACTCAGTCACTCTCGTTAAACTCAGCTCACCCATAGGCTTGTTATTGAGCGTTAGTAAATAAGTGCAAAGGTATTCGCTTTTATTTCCAGTTGAAAAAGATATTTCAGGTAGGGGGCCACTATAATGAATACTGTCGTGGGGAATAGTGCTATTAATTTCCTGGCTAAATATTTCAATAAGCTTTTGATAGTCGAGTGTTGATTGTAAAGCTTTCGTGATTTCAAGTGCTCTGATCTGGCCAGAATCATATTCTATTTTTTTTCGACCTGATTCACTTTTTTTCTGTGGAGAAAAATCAAGAAAAACAGATTTATGTGGGTGTTGATATACCATTTGTGGTGTTGCAATCATAGCTTGATCCTCACGTCCTTGAGTATTTAAAAAGTAAAATATTTTTTGAACATGTTTTAAGCTATGCTAAAAGTATGCCAGTACTATAATTTTATTTAAAATCAATAAATTATAGTAAAAACAGCAATATAATAACGCTCTATTGACAATAGTTTGACAGAATCCGTATAAAGCGTGTTTTTTATCGTCAAACAGTCGGCGCGACTGCAACAAGGAAAGTTTAAAAAGTACTATGAGAAGTCTGTGAGTGAAAATTTTTATTATCAAAAATCAACAGAATCTGGAAGCGGTCATTCAGCAACTAGGAAAAGCACGTACAAATATTTTATTTGGACAAATTTTACTTAAAGGAAAATTGCTGACTTCAACTGTTTTGGAAAAAGCTTTGAAACGACAGGCATATGAAGATAAGGGAAAACGTCTGGGGCATATTTTAACTGAGCAGGGTGTTATAGATTCATGGCAAGTCAAGGTCGCACTGGCTTATAAGTTTGGCATCGCTTGCGTTCAACTGGATGGCTTTGATATCCCACCGCATACACTCTCTCTACTTAAACCTTATATTGCATTGCAATATAAGGTGTTGCCACTTGGAGTGGTTGATGGGCGACTGGCTGTACTAATGGAAAACCCACTGGATGTAAAACGAATTGAATTACTTCGTTTTAATACCCGGCAAGCCATTGAACCACTGATGTGCTCTTCAAAAGAGCTCTCTTTAGCACTGAGTAAATATTACAGTTCATTTGATGAGACTGATGCATTGAATGATATCGAAGTTGCTTCAGATGCAGAGTTTACCGAGCTGGATTTGTCTGACAGCCATCAAACCATTGAACAACAGGCAAAAGCAAAACCCATTGTTCGTTTATTAAATTCACTGGTGCATCACGGAGTTATAAGCCAGGCCTCGGATATTAATATTCGTCCACAAAAAGACCAGATTGATGTTTATTATCGTATTGATGGAAAAATGCAATATTACCGTACACTTAATAAATCATTGCTGGCAGCACTGGTCAGTCGTATCAAAATTATAGGCCGTATGAATATTGCAGAGCGCCGGTTACCTCAGGATGGGCGATCACAAATGGTATCCGCTGGAAAATCAGTGGATCTGCGAATCTCTATTATTCCTACTATGTCGGGTGAGAGTGTGGTAATTCGTATTCTCGATAAAAACAGAGGTGTGCTTGGGTTAAATGATTTGGGGTTATCAGAAAAGGTGTACCTTCAATTAAAGTACCTATTGGAACGCCCTCATGGTATTTTTCTTGTAACGGGGCCGACAGGCTCAGGAAAATCAACAACGCTTTATGCCATCATCAAAGAGATCAGTAAACGAAAACCTCATATTTTAACGGTGGAAGATCCCGTTGAATATGATATTGAAGATGTAGAGCAGGTGCAGGTTGCAAATGATGTGGGCTACACATTTGCAAAAGCACTCAGAAACTTTTTACGACATGATCCTGATGTCATCATGGTGGGTGAAATTCGAGATGAAGAGACCGCACATATTGCAAATAAAGCGGCACTCACCGGGCACTTGGTGTTGAGTACACTGCATACCAATGATTCATCAAGCGCGATTACACGATTGATTGACATGGGGGTTGAACCTTACCTGCTGAGTTCCACTTTGCTTGGAGTCATGGCGCAGCGGCTTATACGTCTTAATTGCACAAAGTGCCTGGTAGAAGAGTTCATTGAGCCATCAATACAGAAAGCATTCAGCTTAAAAAGTGATGAGATATTCTGGAAAGGGAAGGGGTGTCTTGTCTGTTCTAACACAGGCTATAAAGGGCGCGTCAACATCTGTGAACTGTTGGTTGTTACACCGGAGATTCTAAATCATGTAAATAACAGAAGCCCCGCACGAGTCATTCGTGAAAAAGCATTATCTGATGGAATGGTCTCATTAATGCAAAATGCCATCAAACTTGCTCGCAAAGGCTTGACTTCAATGGAAGAAGTCTACGCCATCGGGCTTGAATATTAATGCTATTTTAGAGTTCTTCTGATATTTTATCAAAAACTGTGACTTATCTGCCGTGTGTTAAACTACAAGGATATCAATTAAACATAAATGCACATCAGGTATGCCCATGAAATTTCTTGACGTTAAAACTGACTTTGCTTTTAAAAAGGTTTTTGGCAGTATCGATAGTAAAGATATCTTGATCAGTTTTCTAAACTCAATGATATATGCGGGCAGTATTCAGCAGGTCAAGGATTTGACCATTGTCGATCCCTATACCATTCCCATGCTCAAAGGCATGAAAGATAGCTTTGTTGATGTCAAGGCGGTGCTCAATGACGGCACTCATGTGATTATCGAAATGCAGGTATTGAATCACAAGGGGCTTGAAAAGCGTATTCTCTACAATGCGGCAAAAAATTATTCGATTCAACTGGAAAAAGGCGAAGATTACACATTGTTGAATCCCGTTATCGCACTAACGCTGGTCGATTTTACGATGTTCCCCAACATTGACCAGGTAACCAGCCGCTTTAAACTGATCGAAAAAGAGACGATGATCGAATACAGTGATGATATTGAGATGATCTTTGTCGAACTACCAAAATTCACTGCATCCTTTGATGAACTACAGGGCATTGATGAGCAGTGGATCTACTTTGTAAAACACGCAGGTGAAATGGACTTTATTCCTGATAGTTTCAAGGCTCCACTGACCAAAGCATTTTCTCTGATCGATGAAAGCAGCATGAGCCTCGAAGAGCTGGAAGCTCAGCACAAACGTAAAGAGTTTATCTATATCCAGAAATCTTCACTGGAACTTGCCGAGGAACAAGGTATGGAAAAAGGTATGGAAAAAGGCATGCAGAAAGGGAGAGAAGAAATTGCGCGTAATTTACTGGCCTCCGGTATGTCTGTATTTAAGGTGACTCAATTGACTAGGCTGAGTGAAACCCAAGTGAACAATCTTGATTAATCACGCTGAGTCCTTAACCTGCCAGCCTATTACTCCAGCTACAGATTATAAATTTTCCAGAGGGAGAAATGTATTTTGATATAAGCGATATGCTGTCGCGGGGATCTTATCCAGCCATTCATGCTGCACTACTGTTAAGCTGTAATGCACAATAGTAGAAAACTAGGTTACTGGAGCAAAAGAACATAAAAAGAAGCTCCATTGAACGTGCCAAAGCGTCATGAATTTTCCGGAAGCTTAGCTACCGCTCTTATCTCAAACTTTTTCTTCTAATTAAAGCCAATAATAACAGTGCCAGAAAACCTGCTCCGTTCCCACCGACTCCATATTTTTCACTGATTGTTGGTGTGGTATCTTGTGCGAGTACAGGCTTTTTAAGGGCTTGGATTATTGGAATAATCGGCCCGACTGGATTGTTGATGACTCCATTTGCCACACCATCTGAATCCCCGAACCCACCATCAGTGGCCTGTATCGTAACTTTATTGCCATCAACGCTTACTGAACCTGTATAGGTTTCTAAAGTATCTGTTGCCTTATTATACTGATACCACTGGCTTTGGGCTGGCGGGGGAGTTTCAAAATAAAATATAACTTCTGTCACCTGAGTGTTGGCTGGCAGTTGTTCAATTCGAAAATCAAATAATCCGAAAGGAATTGAGTCAATTTGACCATCAGATTTTATGGCCGTCATTAACTCATCCTCACTTAAAGCACTCAGACAGCTTAATGTGCCTTGACTGGCCTGAATGCTCACGACTATTTCTTCATTTGCATCGTATATATTGCATATCCCTTCTTCTTTATCACTTTTTCCATTGTTATTAATATCAATGAATTTTGGTTTCTGAGATTGATTTTTAGCATCATCTTCTTCAGTCGTGACCGCAACAGGCTTTTTCAAAATCGTAACAGGGGTGGGTTGTGATTGTTTGTTTTCTGTTGTTGCTTTATCACTATTATCAGTTGAAGAAGGGGCATCTGTTTTTACTCTGACTTTGACAAAACGTTCCGCACTACGCCCTCGGTCATCTTTGCAAGTGAGTGTAAATATGGTGTCTTCAGTGATTGAAGCAACTGTTTCACTGTTCGTTGGAAAAGCTGATTTAGTCCCTGACCAGCCTCCAGATGCGGTGCATGAGTTAACTCGAAGCGTCTCCCAGGTCAGCGTAATTTTTTCACCTGGCTTGGCATAGGCACGATTGGCATTAAGGCGAATATCAGGCTGTGACTCAAGTACTTTTACATCGATAAAGTCAGTCGTTGTGCCTCCAGAACCAGTGCAAGTCAAGAAAAATGTAGTATCAACACAGAGCGGGCCAACGCTCAATGTGCCTTGAGTCTCCAGAGGAGATTTATGCCACTCACTCGTATTGTAATAGTTATTTTTGTTGTGTGTTGTATCCATACCCAAACCACCGCACGTGACTGGACTTGCACCTGTATCCGTACCGGAGCCTTGGCAGATTTCTGCGTCAGTGGCATACCAGTTCAGAGTGACTACACCCAAATAACCGATGGTGCTTCGGGATGTTCTGAGCATAATAACAGGGGGTTTGGCAATCATAATGTTGAGCGATTGCATTGCACTGCCACCTGCGCCACGGCAAGTCAAGAACAAGGTGATATCCTTGGTTAACAAACCAAGTTGTTCACTGCCTTGTGGTGCTTTTTCGCCCGACCAGTCGCCCGAGGCAGTACAGACGGTTGCATCTTCAACAGCCCAGGAAATAACCGGTTTGCTGTTACTGGGAAGAGTCATTTTATTAGAACTGAATGTCAATGTGGGCTGCTCTGCCGCCAGCACACTGACAGTGATAAATTTTGTAGCAGAGCCATTTGGCCCACGGCAGGTTAGAAAAAATACACTGTTTTCTTTAAGAGGGCCTATATTTCTTGTGCCACTTGTGGGCTTATAGCCTGACCATGCACCGGAACCTACACAACTTGTTGCATTCTCAACTTCCCAGCTAATACGCGCCATGTTGTTGTATTCAATCAATGCAGCATCGGCTGACAGTGTGATCACAGGAAGTGGATTGTTCGGGTCAACACTGTTTTCACTATTGCCAGGTTCGGGTGCTGAGGGTTCTGTTGGGGCGGGTCTTAAAGGAGATACATTTTCGACCACCAATGTATGCGTGTCATCTGGTGAAAGTGCAGGGGTGACTTGCAATTCAACAGTAAGATAGTCATCAGAGAGTGTCGCACTGACGATTTCAACCTCTTTAGTGATGAAGTAGTTGTCGATATTTTCTGCACTACCGGGACTCACAGGTTGATTAAATACAACATTCAAGCGACTCGGATCATCTGTCAATTGTATGCTAAACAGAGGAGGAGCCGTATCAGATTCACTGTCACCCAGTAAATTGAAAGTGAGTAATTTATATGTGCCGTTTTCGTTTAGCGGGGTTGTATCAAGCAAAACAGCGGTACGATCTGTGCTGAGCCTTGCATCAAGTGTGCGTACGCCATCACTAATGTAGTAATTGCCTGTTGCAATTGCACTCCATGGCGAAAGAGGCATATTAAAATCAATTTTTATTTGTGAAGGTTCACTGCGTGCATTGATGCTTGTAATTTCAGGTTTGACTGTCGCAGCCATAACAGAGAGTGGCACTGCACTCATGAACACGCAGAGTATGAGTTTCGAAAAACAACACCGATACTTAAATAATAGTTGATACAACATAGCCAAACCCCTCTCAAGTCATTTTATGCGAGAAGTGTCGAAAGAGTATCGAGATCATTTAAGCAGCGCATGGTAGCACTGCATGAAATGAGAATATGGAAAGTCTCACTCCCAGTTCCGTAGTCGATACTGCATTCCTTCGACAACTCCCTGGGCCAAATTGCCACTCTTGGCTGCGCCCGATTATTACTTGCCAAATCCGTAACTACTGCAAGTTTTTATTATGGCTTATATCGTACTTACTTTTATGGGTAAAAAGCAATGTTTGAGATGAATTTTATTTCATTTTTGAGAAGTGGCGCGCAATGCGAGCAGTGCTGCGCCATAGGCGGCTTCATTTTGTGTTGCTTCCAGTACAGGCACACCCAGCATATGACTTCGGATCTGTCTCCAGGCGGGGTTGCTTGCGCCACCCCCCGTAGTTTTTATTGATGTAGGGTAGGGCGCGCCGAGTTCAGCGAGTAATTCATAGCCTCGCTTTTCAATTTGTGCGATACCTTCCAGAATTCCCTGAAAAAATAGAGTGTCACTTTCGGGTCGTGGCAAGAGCTTAGGTTTTTTATCAGGATCATTGACCGGAAAACGTTCGCCATCACAGGGAAGGGGATAATAGTTCAAATGAGTGGGTTTCTCAGGCCTCACTTTTTGAGTCATTTTATTGAGTTGATCAATCGTAAAATATTTTTTCAGCACTGCACCTCCACTATTAGAGGCTCCACCCGCCAACCACAAATGACCCATTCGATGGCTGTATACTCCATACTCAGGTGCACTGATTGGCGTTTGAGTAAAAACTTTTAAAACCAGCGTTGAACCCAGTGATGTAACGGCATCACCGATGCAGTGTGCATCCGTTGCCAGTGTTGCAGCAATACTGTCAGTTGTCCCTGCAACTACTTGAGTTTCATCGTTAAATCCAAAACGGTTAATTGCCTTTCGAGAAACTACTTTAACGTTTGTGCCACGTGGAACGATTTCAGGAAGCAATTTTCGATTAATATTCAACTGATTTAACCAGTCAGGCCAAGCTCCTGTGAGCGGATCAAATCCGAGCTTAAGTGCGCTGTTTTCATCACTGAACTTGAATACTCCAATCAGTTTGCCAGCAATCCAGTCGGCTTGGTGTAATACGCGTCTGACGTTATTTAATCTGTTATTGCGTTGCATCCATAGAAATTTTGCGAGGCTGGATGATGCGCCATGCGCACCACTTTGTGGTGGAGCCCACTTTTTAATCAGAGAAGCTTCTTCAATACTGCGAATATCGTTGTACATTAATGCGGCATTAAGTGGCGTACCGTATTCATCGACTGTGAGTAACGTGCCTGACGTGCCATCAACAGCAATTGCCCGAATATTTTGCATTGAAATCTTGCTTTGCAATGAGTGCAGAACACGGCACACAGAATCCCACCATAGAACTGGATCTTGTTCTATGGTTGAACCTCGTTGTACAGGAGCAGGGATTGATGTATTCGCTTGGGCTTGAATTTGATGATTACTATCAATCACAATACCTCGACATCCTGATGTGCCGAGATCAATACCAAGAAACAGATTCATAGGGAAGCTCTGATTAAGTCATGGCAAAGTAATCGCTTGCGGTGATACCCAGTGATCTGCTTTATGTTCTGCAACTACAGAGGTGTAAATTCCACCACGCACATTAAAGTCAGCTGTCAAGCGCATGAAGCGTGGCTCACAAGCACGAACAAGGTCATTTAGAATGTCATTCGTGACCTTTTCATGAAAAGCACCTTCTTCACGGAAAGACCAGACGTACATTTTCAACGATTTCAGTTCAATACACTTTTGATCTGCGACGTATTCAAGCTTCAGTGTTGCAAAATCAGGCTGACCTGTTTTAGGGCAGAGACAGGTGAATTCAGGCACATCAATACGGATCGTGTAGTCACGCTCCGGCATTGGGTTTTCAAAGGTTTCGAGTTTTTTACTGGGTCGTGTGGACATATCTAAAAAGACTGCTTGTTGAATGAAAGCGCTGCATTATGACGCAGAGAATGGATGTTGCAAACTGTTGACAAGGATGCGGCTTGAATTGATCACTTAAAAATTTTTAAAAATACAAGTAAAAACAATTAATTATAATTTTTTATTAAAGTTAATGGTTGGATAAATTTCTTGCTTTTATAACTTGAAAGAAGGTGCGCCAGACGGTACTCTTTGTGTGCTATGCGCCTAAAAAAAATAAAACTCGCCGGGTTCAAATCCTTTGTTGATCCAACGATCGTACCATTTCCCAGTAATCTGGTGTGTGTTGTTGGGCCCAATGGTTGTGGCAAATCGAATATTATTGATGCCGTACGCTGGGTGATGGGAGAGAGTTCTGCCAAGCAGTTGCGCGGTGAATCCATGGCTGATGTTATTTTCAATGGCTCATCTGGGCGCAAGCCTGTTGGACAGGCTTCTATTGAGCTGACTTTTGATAATCGGCAAGGCATGATGGGTGGCCAATATGCAAACTACAGTGAAATTTCTGTCAAACGTCAGATAAATCGTGATGGAAAATCGAATTACATACTCAATGGCACACGTTGTCGGCGACGTGACATTACCGACATATTTCTCGGCACGGGCTTGGGGCCTCGTAGTTATTCCATCATAGAGCAAGGCATGATTTCACGCTTTATTGAAGCCAAGCCTGATGACCTACGTACCTTTATTGAAGAAGCGGCGGGCATTTCAAAATATAAAGAGCTGCGGCGGGAAACTGAAAATCGAATCAAAAATACCCGTGAAAATATTTTACGTATTAATGATTTAGTCGATGAACTTGATAAACGAATTCAGGTTTTAAAACGGCAGTCTCATATCGCTGAACGTTACAAATCACTTAAAGAAAAAGAGCGTTTATTGAAAGCCCAATTGATTGCTTTGAAACTGATTAATCAGCAGCAGCAACTCACTGATACAGACACTCAAGTTAAAACTAAAGCGCTTGAGATGGAAGCTGAAATTACCCAGTTGCGCAACACTGAAACCCACATTGAAAAAATACGTAATGAACATGTTAAAGCATCTGATGCTTTTAATCAGATTCAAGGTGATTTTTATGGTGCGGGTGCTGAAATTGCTCGCTTAGAGCAAGCCGTTCAACACGTCAATGAAAAGTTACAACAGCAACAATCTGACCTAGTGACTGCCGAACATACTTTTCAGGAAGCTTTGACACACCAAAAAAATGACCAGGAACAGATGATGCAGTTCACACAACAGCTAGAGGCTATTCAACCCCAGCAGGTTGCCGCCCGAACTGCAGAGCAAGAATCTTCTGCGAAACAAGCAGAAATTGAATCAATGATGCAGCAATGGCAGCAGTCTTGGGATGAATTTAATCGTAATGTGGCTGACGATGTCAGGCGTGTTGAAGTTGAGCGAACACACCTTCAACGGCTTGAGCAACAAATCACACAATCAAAACTTCGAAAAACCCGGCTGGAAGAGGTGTTATTGAATCTGGTTCCTGACAGTCTGGAGCATGATATTGGACTGTTGCAACAGGAAAAATTGTTGCTTGATGATGAGATTGTTCAGCACAAAGAGCGGCTACAATCACATCGTGAGCAGATTGTAGTTCAGCGTGAATATAGTCAACAATTCGGCCTGCAACTTGATGAAGAGCGTATCGCACTACAAAGTGCACAAGGGCGCATCTCCTCTCTGGAAGCGTTACAACAAGCTGCACTCGGTAAGAATAAGAGCAATGGTGAAGGTACAACCCGCCATTGGTTAGAGCAAAAAAATCTGCAAAACGCAACTCGACTGGCTGAAGGTATTGAAATTGAAAGTGGCTGGGAATCTGCATTAGAAACTGTTCTCGGCATACATCTGGAAGCGGTCTGCGTGGATGAGTTTGAGAAATTGACTCCTTATCTTGACGCACTGAAAACAGGTGTGCTCGGACTGTTTGAAACAAACACGACCACGCAACAAAAGAGTGAGACTGCTACGTTATCAACACCGTTATTAGGAAAAATACAAGCAAATTGGCCTTTGGATGGATTACTCACAGGAGTTTATGCTGTCGATTCACTTGAAGATGCACTCACTTTGCGCTCTGAGTTAAATGCGGGGGAATCCATCATCACTCAGTCGGGCATCTGGTTAGGCGTGGATTGGTTGCGAATTTCAAAAGAGAGTGATGAGAAAAGTGGGGTGCTCATCAGGGAGCAAGAGCTCAAGGCGCTTTACCAACAAATATCTGAACTTAAAGTGTTGGTAGAAAAGTACCAATACAGACTGAAGCAAAGCAATAAAGCACTAAAAAAGTATGAAGATGAGCGGGAAAGTGCTCAGGCTACCTTACAAAATATTCAGATGCGTCAAGGTCAATTAGATGCACAACTGAGCGCAAAACAGGCACGTTCAGCCCAGATGAAAGTGCAACAAGTTCAAGCGATTCAGGAGCTGGAAGAACTTCATGAGCAACTCTCTAATGAAACAGAAGAGACCAGTTCAGTTACAACGCGTTTAAATCAAACCCTTGTGCTGACAGAGCATCACACTGAAAAACGCGCTGAACTGGAATCACAACGCGACAGACTCAAACAAAATCTGGATCAGCATCGACACCAGGCACGCGCCCATAAAGATGTTGTACATAAAGTTGCGTTACAAATACAGTCACTCAACACACAACAACAATCAACACAAAATAGCCTGGATCGAATGCAGTCTCAGTTGGTACGACTAGAGCTACGTTGCAAGGAGCTTAAGAATTTTTTAGGGAATGAAGAATCCGGTTTAGAGCTAAAAGAGCAGCTTGAAAATTCACTCAAAAAACAGCTCGATATTGAAACTCGCCTGCAATCAGCGCGCATCTTAAAAGAAAAACTAGAGCATGAGGTTCGTGAAACCGAAAAACAGCGACAAGTTGTAGAACAAAAATCTCAGAAAGTACGTAGCGATCTTGAAAAATTACGTATGGATTGGCAAGCTTTAAGTGTACGTTGTCAGACTTTGGTTGAGCAGGTGGGAGAGAGCCACTTTGATATGGAAATGCTCAGCGATACGATGCCAGAAGATGCTCAGGAATCTGTCTGGAAAACAAGTATTGATCAAGTGACTGCGTCTATTAATAAATTAGGCGTAGTAAATCTTGCAGCCATTGATGAATGTAAAGAGCAAACGATACGTTGGCAATATCTTGTTGACCAGCAAAATGATCTGAATACTGCACTGGATACCCTTGAAAGTGCGATTCATAAAATTGACCGCGAAACACGAGTTCGCTTCAAAGAGACGTACGATAAGGTTGACCACGGTCTAAAGTCATTTTTTCCTCGACTATTCGGTGGGGGAGAAGCCTATCTGGAATTAACAGGTGAAGATTTGTTGAGTACCGGTGTGACCATTATGGCGCGTCCACCCGGCAAACGAAACAGTACAATTCATCTGCTCTCTGGGGGTGAAAAAGCGCTGACGGCTGTGGCATTGGTTTTTGCAATATTTGAAATTAACCCATCTCCTTTTTGCATGCTGGACGAAGTCGATGCACCACTGGATGATGCTAATGTGGGTCGCTTTTGCAAGGTCGTGAAAGAGATGTCAGAGCAAGTTCAGTTTATATTTATCTCGCACAATAAAATCACCATGGAAATTGCAGAGCACTTAATGGGGGTCACAATGCATGAGCCCGGTGTATCACGCCTCGTTGCTGTTGATGTGAATGAAGCATTAGATATGATTGAAGGTTAATCGGGATTAGGGAGCTAGAAAACTCCTCATTAAGTCATAGCAATGCATTTGTTAAAAGTCGTACTTGGACGCATCACACTTGAAGCTATTTTTGCACTTGGATGATAATACCCTTGCAGATCCACTGCGTGCCCTTGCTTACTATTTAACTCGGCAATAATTTTATTTTCATTCACGGTCAATGCTTCAGCCAGTGGTTCAAAGTGAGCTTTAAGCTCAGCATCTATAGTTTGCGCCGCTAACGCTTGCGCCCAATACATGGCGAGATAAAAGTGACTGCCACGGTTATCCAACTCGCCGACTTTACGTGATGGAGATTTATTGTTACCAAGGAGTCGGCCTGTCGCCTCATCCAGAGTGCTGGCCAACAATTGTGCTTTAGTATTCTTGAAGTTCACAGCCAAATGCTCAAAAGAGGCGGCTAATGCCAGAAACTCACCGAGAGAGTCCCAACGCAAATGATTTTCTAAGACGAACTGCTGAACATGCTTGGGCGCAGATCCACCCGCGCCGGTTTCAAACAGGCCACCTCCGTTCATCAACGGAACAATAGAGAGCATTTTTGCAGAGGTGCCTAACTCCAGAATAGGAAACAGATCTGTGAGGTAATCGCGCAAGACGTTACCCGTGACTGAAATAACATCTTTGCCTTTTTTGATTTGCTCCAGAGTGAAACGGATCGCCTTTCTGGAAGGCATCACTCGAATATCCAATCCATGCGTATCATGATCTTTCAAATATTGGCTAACTTTTTTGATGATTTCTGCATCATGAGCTCTATTTTCATCCAGCCAAAAAATTGCAGGAAGGTGAGTGGCTCGTGCACGGTTAACAGCCAATTTCACCCAGTCCTGAATCGGTGCATCTTTTACCTGGCACATCCGAAAAATATCGCCTTCTGAAACAGTTTGCTCCATCAGAACAGTGTTATTGTAATCAACAATACGAACCACACCCTGGCCAGACATTTGAAATGTCTTATCATGAGAACCATACTCTTCTGCTTTTTGTGCCATCAACCCTACATTTGGCACCGTTCCCATAGTCGTTGGGTCAAAGGCACCATGTTCTTTGCAAAAGTTGATGGTTTCCTGATAGATACCTGCATAACAACGGTCAGGAATAACGGCCATTGTATCTTGTTGTTTGCCCATTTTATTCCACATTTTGCCTGAGCTACGAATCATTGCTGGCATTGATGCATCAACAATCACATCACTGGGAACATGCAAGTTAGTGATACCTTTATCAGAATCAACCATGGCAATATCTGCCTTGGCTTCCATCACAGCATTCAAATCATCTTCAATTTCAGTTTGTTTATCTGCCGCTAAAGATTGGATCTTGCTGTATACGTCCCCTAAACCATTATTAGGATTGACACCCAGCTCAGCAAAGATGTCAGCATGTTTATTAAACACCTCTTTAAAAAATACGGAAACAGTTGCACCAAAAATAATAGGGTCGGACACCTTCATCATGGTTGCTTTCAGGTGCAGTGAAAATAAAACACCCCGCGCTTTAGCTTCATCAATGGCTTCGCTTAAAAAGTCGTGCAGGGATTTTTGGCTCATCACAGCAGTATCAATCACTTCTCCTGCAAGCAATGGCGATGTGGCCTTTAATTCATTAACTGAGCCATCGCTTCCAACAAACTCAATTTTGTATTCGGAGGCTTCAGAAATAGTTACAGACTTTTCCGAACTGTAAAAATCACCTTCTGACATATGGGATACACAGGAGTTTGAGTCGGCAGACCAGGCGCCCATTGAATGAGGGTTTTTTTTCGCATAATTTTTAACTGACAGGGGCGCACGACGGTCGGAATTGCCTTCACGTAACACAGGGTTCACAGCACTGCCCAACACTTTAGCGTACGTTGATTTAATGGTCTTTTCTTCATCACTTTGGGCTGTAGCAGGGTAGTCTGGCACAGCATAGCCATGCATTTGTAACTCTTTAATAGCATCACATAATTGAGGTATTGATGCACTGATATTGGGTAACTTAATAATATTTGCTTCAGGCTTTTTGGCCAGTTGCCCCAGCTCAGTTAATGCATCCCCGATACGTTGCTCTTCTTTCAAATATTCAGGAAAGTTGGCAATAATTCGTCCAGACAAAGAGATATCACGGCTTTCGATTACAACATTTGCAGCATTAGCAAATGCTTTTACTATCGGAAGAAATGAACAGGTTGCTAGAGCGGGGGCTTCATCCGTTAGCGTATAGATAATCTTTGCCTTCTCTGTCATGCGTACTTCCTTATTAATAATTAAATATTGAAAAAAACACCTTATTTTACCAGATAGACCTTTCACTGAACTAAATATTTTTCAACTCTATTCGATAACAATACGATAAATAAAAAGTATATAGGGTTTGCGATTAGTAAATATTTTTGGTATAAGTGCCGCCCTGATTTCAAGATAACCTTAATTAGAGTTAAGAGGAACATCTATAATGGCTTCAGCGTTGACTGATTTTAAAGGGTTTGTACCCTATCAAGAGGAGAGTCACGAAGAGTATATGGAGAGCCGTCAGGTTCAACATTTTCGTGAAATTCTAGAAGCATGGCGTCAAGAGCTCATGGAAGAAGTTGACCGTACAGTTCATCATATGCAAGATGTGGCTGCAAATTTTCCAGACCCAAATGATCGAGCCTCTCAAGAGGCAGAGTTTTCCATGGAGCTGCGTACTCGTGATCGTGAACGAAAATTAATTAAAAAAATTGATAGCGCACTCAACTCTCTGGACAGTGGTGATTATGGGTTTTGCGAGTCATGTGGCGAGGACATTGGTATTCGCCGTTTAGAGGCACGCCCTACAGCTGAAAAATGTATTGATTGCAAAGTTTTGGATGAGATTCGAGAAAAACAGCTAAGAGGTTGAGATCAATCTAAAAATTATAGTAACTCCCCTTGGTAAAGCATACCAAGGGGTCTTTAATGGCACTTATTTTTCATATTTTCGTAAATTATTGGCGTTAGAAAACTCAATAATGTAACGATAGGCCGATGGATTGTTTGTTTCCAGATCAGCATCAATCACAATACATTTAATTCCATTCCTTATAACGGGTTGAACCCCTTTGGCATAGTGCAAGCGATGATCTGAACCAAACTGTGCAAGAGTGGTAGATAATCTTTCAGCCCAGTCGCTGGGACGAAATTTGCTACCATCCTCCCTGACACCTTCAATAATGATTTGATTGTATTTTTTTGACATTACAGGTATAGAATCTCTTTTACCATTACGGACTACATCATCTACTCTTCTTGCTGTCGCTAGCATAATTTTAATAACCTTTCTTTTTAATAAACTCTACTGAGAGATTCTGCTCATCAAGGCAGATACTCCCCCTATAGCGTCTCAAAAGAGAGTCATTTTAGTCTGATCCATCACAAAAATAGAATTCAGTGGCCTACAAGGCGGCGGAGCTTAACATGCACATCATTTGAAGGCCAACGCCTATTTTATACGCTGTGCAGTCGCAATCATCTCTTCGGCATGGGCGAGTGTTTGCCCAGTAATCGTGATACCCCCCAGCATGCGTGAAATTTCTTCAATGCGGGATTCATTTTTCAGCTCAATAATAGTGGTATGGGTGCTGTCTGATTCGGATGTTTTATTAACTTGAAAATGATTCTCTCCTAATGCGGCTACTTGCGGTAGGTGTGTCACACACAGAATCTGCCGGTTCTTACCCAGCGCACGCAATTGTTGACCCACCACTTCAGCCACGCCACCACCAATCCCCACGTCAACTTCATCGAAAATCATCGTCTCAACACTGGCATTATTTGAAAGCGATACCTGAATGGCCAGGCTAATACGAGATAGCTCACCACCAGAAACTACTTTTGTTAATGGTTTTAATGGCTGCCCCGGATTTGTTACAACAAAAAATTCAATTTTTTCTAAACCAGAAGGGGAGGGCTGTTTTTCAATAGAGGTAAAACAGATTTCAATATAGCCGTGTGGCATTCCAAGTTGCTGCATTTTTTTGTTCACATGAAAAACCAGTGTTTCAGCAGATTTTTTGCGATTTTCACTTAATTTTAATGCATGTTGATGATACTCTGTTTTAGCTGCTTTTATTTCACCTTCAATTTTCTCTGCTTGGCTTTCCAGGTCACCAAGCTCAAAGAGCTCTTGCTTTAAAGTTTGATGCAGCTCGACTAACTTTTGTGTGGGAACATGGTGTTTGCGTGCAATATCAAAAATATCAGCCAAACGTTGTTCAATTGACTGTAACTCTTCGGGATTAATCTCTAATCCATCTAGGTAGTGTCGAAGATCATTCGTCATCTCTTGCAGTTGCAGTGATATGCTACTTAGCTGTTCATTAGCCACTGTCAGTTTATTATCCATCTCTGTGAGCTGCCCAAGTGAGGTTACATGCTGCGATAACTGCTGAGTGATTGAATGCTCATCGCTGTCATGTAATTGCTCCAAAAGCGTTTGAACACCAAGACGCAAACGGTTTGCATTGGCTAAGCGCTTATGTTGCTCGTCAAGTTTCTGAAGTTCATTGGGGGCTAAATCAAGATCATCAAGCTCTTTGACCTGATAACTCAACAGTTCAAATTTTGCATTACGCTCTTCATTTTTTTGGCGTAATGATTCGAGCTGTTGCTGTAGTGAGTTCCAGTGTTTACAGGTCAATATAAGTTTCTTGACCAGATCACTATTACCTGCATAAGTATCAAGAATGTCCCCTTGTTTTTCGAGCTGCATCAGTGATTGATGTTCATGTTGACCATGAATATCGACAAGCAAACTGCCAAACTCCCTGAGCTGGTTAAGAGGGATCATCCGACCATTTATATAAGCTTTTGATCGTGCTGTTTTTGATAAGATGCGACGAATCAAACATTCACCCGACTGGTCAAATTCATATTGAGAAAGCCACTCAGCGGGTGCTGAATCTGAAGCAATAGAAAATTCTGCACAAATTTCTGCGCGTTGGCAGCCATGACGAATCATACCTGGATCGGCACGGTCACCCAGAATCAACCCGAGCGCATCAATGAGTATTGATTTTCCGGCACCGGTTTCCCCCGTCATGACTGTCAAACCTTCTTTGAATGACAGCTCCAGTTGATTAATGATTGTGAAATCACGAATTTGAATATGTTCTAACATATTCTGCATTTACCCCCAACGCAATTTTGCTCGGAGCACTTCGTAATGATCATGTTCTTCTGGGTGAATAAGTTTGATGCCATGCAAGTATTTTCGAATGTTAACTCGATCGTTAGATTTTAAATTGTAGCTGTTTTGCCCATCCCATGTGATCTGGACATGCTCTTGATCTTCAGGTGTCACTATAATCTCAATATTACTGTCACCCGAAATAACAATAGGGCGGTTGCTCAGAGTATGCGGACAAATTGGTACTAAAGCCATTGCGTTAAGCGTCGGATAAAGAATGGGGCCGCCGCCCGATAATGCATAAGCGGTTGACCCAGTCGGCGTGGAAATAATCAAACCGTCAGAGCGCTGGGTATTAACATAGCGTCCATCAATAAGAGTTTCCAGCTCAATCATTCGAGCCATGTTCCATTTGTGAATGACGACATCATTGAGTGCAACACCTTCACAGAGAATTTTTTCATCTCGATAAACAGAAAACTGCAATGCACAACGCGCCTCCTCAAAATAGTTACCTTGAAGAATCTCTTTTATGCCAGCAATCACTTCGGTTGATGAAATATCAACCAAAAAGCCAAGTCGCCCAAGATTAATTCCTACGATAGGAATATTGTAATCAATCAATGCGCGCGCAGCGCAAAGCAGCGTGCCATCCCCTCCAATAACAACAATCAGATCACTTTGTTCACCAATGGTCTCTCGCGAAACAGAGTCAACATTCAACGCTGAAGAGATTTCAGCAATTGTTTCATCCACTAGAATATGGAGGTTTTGTTCTTTTAAAAAAGCCCCAAGTAGCTGGGCAGTTTCCTGTACTTTAGGATCGTTTCTTTTGCCTATCAGGCCAATAATGTCAAATGCCGAGCGTTTCATGTTTTCCCGTTCTAGTTGCTTCTAGGAGCCTGCCAAACTTACCATAGCACCTTGAAATTTGCCAACCTTCCCCCATAGTGATGGTGTGATTTTAGTTAATTGATTGGAGATAGATAAAGATGAACAACGAAGATAAGAACTCTTCGAATAATTCAACAGAAAAATCTGCTGAAATCGAAAATCATGCTGCAGATGAATTTTTGCCAGAAGAGTGTTCAAGCGAGGGTGGCAGTGAACTTGATATTTTACAAGAAAAGCTGGAAAAAGCCGAAAGCAAAGCTGAAGAAAACTGGAATAAATTACTTCGCTCACAAGCTGATCAGGAAAATATTAAACGCCGTACGGCTCGTGATCTGGAGAGCGCTCATAAATTTGCTCTGGAAAAATTCGCACTGGAACTACTTCCCGTTAAAGATAGTCTGGAGTTAGGCGCTGCGGCCGCCACTGACAGCGATGCAGATGAAACGCTCAAAAAAATACAGGACGGTATCGCTCTAACTTTGAATATACTGGATTCAGCATTTAAAAAATTCAAAATTGAAGAGGTTGATGCTGTAGGGGAAAAATTTAACCCTGAGCACCATCAAGCAATGTCAATGCAACCAAGTGCTGATGTTGAACCGAACACCGTGCTCAATGTGTTTCAAAAAGGGTACTTGCTAAATCGTCGGTTACTACGACCTGCCATGGTGGTGGTATCACAAAAAGTTCCTGACAATAAAGAAAACACAGAAATTGATGAAATGGCTTGAAAAAATTTCAAACGCCCCAATTATTCAATTCAACACGAATCAGGATCAGAGGTTATAAAAATCACGATCCTGAATTTAATTTATTTTCCAAAATAAAGCACGAACGAACGGAGAAAAAACAATGGGTAAAATTATTGGTATTGACTTAGGAACAACAAATTCCTGCGTATCTGTAATGGAAGATGGTAAAAGCAAAGTCATCGAAAATAGTGAAGGTGATCGCACCACACCATCAATTGTCGCATTTGCAGATGATGGTGAAGTGTTGGTTGGACAATCGGCAAAACGCCAATCTGTTACCAACCCTAAAAATACTCTGTTTGCGATTAAACGTCTGATTGGTCGTAAATTTAAAGATGATGTTGTTCAGCGTGATATTAAAATGGTGCCTTACACTATCGTTGCTGCCGATAATGGTGATGCTTGGATTGAAGTGCAAGGTAAAAAAATAGCCCCTCAAGAAATTTCTGCTCGTATTTTGCAGAAAATGAAAAAAACAGCAGAAGACTATCTCGGTGAAGAGGTGACTGAAGCGGTCGTCACTGTGCCCGCTTACTTCAATGACTCACAGCGCCAAGCCACCAAAGATGCGGGTAAAATTGCAGGTCTTGATGTCAAACGCATTATAAACGAACCCACCGCTGCAGCATTAGCTTATGGAATGGATAAAAAGCATGGTAACGCTACTGTTGCTATTTATGATTTGGGTGGTGGTACATTTGACGTTTCAATCATTGAAATTGCTGAGATTGATGGTGAGCATACGTTTGAAGTCCTTGCAACCAATGGTGATACTTTTCTAGGGGGTGAAGATTTTGATTTACGCTTGATTGAATACCTCTCTGGTGAATTCAAAAAAGATAGTGGTATTGACCTGCACAATGACCCACTTGCACTGCAACGCTTAAAAGAAGCGGCGGAAAAAGCCAAAATTGAACTCTCTTCAACGCAGCAAACTGATGTTAATTTACCTTATATTACGGCGGATGCTTCAGGCCCGAAACATTTGAACATCAAATTGACTCGAGCCAAACTTGAGTCATTGGTTGAAGAGTTAGTGGCTCGTACCATTGAACCATGCCAGATTGCTCTGAAAGATGCTGGGTTAAGTACATCAGAAATTGATGAGGTTATTTTGGTCGGTGGCCAAACCCGTATGCCTAAAGTTCAAGAAGCGGTTGCAGAATTCTTTGGTAAAGAGCCTAGAAAAGATGTAAATCCAGACGAAGCCGTTGCCATGGGCGCAGCCATTCAGGGTGGAGTACTTGGCGGTGAAGTTAAAGATGTGTTGTTGCTGGATGTCACACCATTATCGTTAGGTATCGAAACAATGGGTGGCGTGATGACCAAGCTCATTGAAAAAAATACGACGATTCCGACTAAAGCATCACAAGTATTTTCTACAGCAGAAGATAACCAGACCGCTGTGACGGTTCATGTACTGCAAGGTGAACGTGAAATGGTCTCTGGCAATAAGTCACTGGGGCGTTTTGATTTAGCTGATATTCCACCTGCGGCACGTGGTACACCACAAGTTGAAGTGACTTTCGATATTGATGCTAATGGAATTCTGAATGTATCAGCGAAAGATAAAGCGACTGGCAAAGAGCAATCCATCATCATAAAGGCTTCCAGTGGGCTTTCTGATGAAGAAGTTGAAAAAATGGTGAAAGATGCCGAAGCCCATGCAGAGGAAGATCGAAAATTACATGAGCTTGTTGATGCAAGGAATCAAGCTGACACCATGATTCACGCAACACAAAAATCGATGAAAGAGCTGGGTGAAGATAAACTTGAAGGCGATGAAAAACAGAGTATTGAGACTGCAATTGAGGCTTTAGAAGAAGCCATGAAAGGTGATGACAAAGCTGAGATTGAGGAAAAAACTCGTGATTTAACAGAAGCTTCGGCCAAAATGGCAGAGCGCCTTTATAGCCAGAAAACACCCGATTCTGGAGCTGAGGGTGATGTAGAGGGCTCTAAGGAAAAAGCTAAATCGGATGACAGCGTTGTTGACGCTGAATTTGAAGAAGTGAAAGAGAATAAAAAATAGATCTCGCACCTGAAAGTCTGAACTTGGGGATGGCTCGAGTGCTAAATTAGCGCTCGGGCTATACTTGTTTATAGCCAACCAATAAAGTATCACTCATGTCAAAAAAGGATTATTACGAAGTTCTTGGTGTCCAGAGAAATGCCAGTGAAGCTGAGCTGAAAAAAGCATATCGTCGCTTGGCAATGAAATACCACCCTGACCGTAACCCCGATGACAAATCGGCGGAAGAAAAATTTAAAGAAGCTAAAGAAGCTTACGAAATTTTAAATAATGCACAAAAGCGTGCGGCCTATGATCAGTTTGGGCATGCGGGTGTTGATCAATCTGCAGGCGGGGGTGGTGGCTTTCAGGGAGGAGGCTTTAGTTTTAGTGATATTTTTGATGATGTATTTGGCGGCACTGGGGGAGGGCATTCACACAGAGGAGGGCCGCAACGCGGAGCGGATCTTGCTTACAACTTGGAACTCAGTCTGGAAGAGGCTGTTCACGGTAATACAGTCAAAATCAATATCCCTACAAAGATTCCCTGCTCAACTTGCAATGGTTCCGGTGCAAAGAAAGGCAGCAAACCAAAAAAATGTACGACATGTGGTGGGGTAGGCCAGGTTCGAGTGCAACAAGGTTTTTTCTCTATTCAGCAAGCCTGCCCTAAGTGTCATGGTGAAGGCACAGTTATTACGGATCCTTGTGGTACATGTTACGGACAAGGTCGTGTTAGCAAGCAAAAAACGCTCTCTGTAAAAGTACCGGCAGGTGTTGATACGGGTGATCGTATTCGTTTATCTGGCGAAGGTGAAGCGGGTGGCGGAGCAGGGGCACCATCTGGGGATCTGTATGTACAAATTCGGGTACGCCAGCATCCGATATTTACTCGCGAAGAGAATGACCTCTATTGCGAAGTGCCGATCAGCTTTTCAAGTGCAACATTAGGCGGGAGTCTGGATGTACCGACACTGGATGGCCGTGTAAAACTGAAAATACCCTCAGAAACTCAAACAGGTAAAGTTTTCAGGCTGAGAGGTAAGGGTGTTAAGTCAGTACACAATAATCGCCTAGGTGACTTACTGTGTAAGGTCACAATAGAAACACCAGTTAATTTAAACAAAGCTCAAAAAGAGCTACTTGAAAATCTTGAAGAGAGCATGGGTGGAAGCCGAGGAAAACATAGCCCTAAAGCGGGGTCTTGGTTTGATAATGTAAAACAATTTTTTGAAGAGATGAAATCATAACTTATGATTAAAGTTGCGGTGACTGGCGCTGCAGGGCGTATGGGGAAAAATTTAATAAACTCCTGTGTTCAATCGCCTGAAACTCAGCTTAGTGCTGCGATTGAGCACTCACAGAATGAAGCTTTGGGCGTTGATGCAGGCATTGTCGCGGGTGTGGGAGCACTCAATATCAGAATTAAAGATTCAATTCAAAAAGCGGTTCAAGACTTTGATGTTCTTATTGATTTCACCCGTCCAGAAATTACTCTTGAAAATATTGAAGTGTGCCGTAAATCTGGAAAAAGTATCGTTATTGGTACAACAGGATTCACTCCAGATCAAATAGATATCATTAAATTAGCAGCAAAAGAGATCCCAGTTATTCTTGCACCTAATATGAGCGTGGGTGTGAACTTATGTTTAAAACTATTGAAAACAGCAGCTCAAGTACTGGGTAATGATGTTGATATTGAAATTATTGAAGCACATCACCGCCATAAAATTGATGCTCCATCTGGAACAGCACTTCGCATGGGTGAAGTGATTGCAGAAAGTTTAGGTCGCGATTTATCTGAATGCGCTATCTATGGGCGTGAAGGTATTAGCAAGGAACGTGATCGCCGTACGATTGGTTTTTCGACTGTTCGTGCTGGAGATATTGTGGGTGATCATACCGTTATGTTTGCCGATATCGGTGAACGAATTGAAATTACACACAAAGCATCCAGTCGTATGACTTTTGCAAACGGAGCACTTCGTGCTGCAATATGGTTGAAAGGCAAAGAGCCCGGTCTCTTTGATATGCAAGATGTTTTGGGTCTCAAATAAATCGTCTATATTTGACATAATATACATTATGCGAAGTAGAGTGCATGTAAAAAAAGCCGATTTAATTAAATCGGCCTCTCCTTTTCTATTTAAGCTGAAATCCTGAATAAGTTTCGGTTAATACCTCTGCGATTGAAACACCAATGCGTTCGGCTAACTGCTCAAAATAGTCTGGATGTCTTGTAAAATCTTCGATACGCTCTACACCAATCAATTCGCGCGCAACGTAACTGCTGCTACCCAAGCCATCAACTAAGCCAAGCTCTATACTTTTTTCACCCGTCCAGACAAGCCCACTAAACAGTTCTTCATTACCTTCTTGCAAACGATCTCCACGCCCTTTTTTCACTGTATCAATAAACTGCTGGTGAATATTATTTAACAAACCTTCTATGTGTCGCTTATCTTCAGGCCGTGCGGGTGAGAATGGATCCATAAACCCTTTGTTGTCGCCTGCAGTTAATAATCGACGTTCAACCCCTAGTTTTTCCATCGCTCCAGTAAAGCCAAAACTATCCATCAAGACACCTATGGATCCAACAATACTGGCTTTATCTGCATAGATTTTATCTGCAGCGGCGGCAATATAATAACCTCCCGATGCACACATATCGGTAATAACTGCGTACACAGGGATATCTGGATATAATTCACGAAGACGGTATATTTCATCACTGATATAACCCGCTTGTACTGGGCTGCCACCAGGGCTGTTAATTCGTAGAATGATACCAGCAGTGTTTTCATTCTCAAACGCTGATCGCAGACTTGTGATCAAATTATCAGCGCTGGCTTCAGCATTGTCAGCAATAACACCGCGTACCTCTATAAGCGCAGTATGTTGGCCTGGACTGATTCCCCCGCCCCCACCAAACTTACCTGATAAAGCAAATATCATGAGTACTATAGCCAGATAAATAAACATTAAAGACTTGAAGAAAATACCCCAGCGCCTTGCCCGTCGCTGCTCTTGAAGTGAGGCCAATGCAACTCGACTAATCAAATTGCGTTCCCAAAGCTCTTCTTTTTTAGCAGTTTTATCAACTTTCACCCCATTTTTTTCAACAGGCTTTGCTTTGCTCTCTGTTGCATTCCAAGGGGGTTCTATTTTTTGTGTTGGTGGTGGAATTTTGTCAGTCATTTTTATTTATTTTATATAGAGTTAGCCTGTCACATTATTTAACACAACCTACAGGGTTATACGGTAAAAACGTTTAGTGTACCATTTCAGTCAAAACTAATTGTTTAAATTTCTTCATTTTTCAGTTGTGTTAAGTAATTTTTTAACTCTTTGGGTAACTGAGCGACGATGTGATAATGTTTTTCCGTCTGTTTCAACTTGAATTTTAATGAGTAAGCATGTAAAAACATTCGTTTCAATCCATTTTTTCGAACACGCTTGTTAAATGAAAAATTTCCATATTTTTCATCCCCAACAACAGGGAATCCAAGTGATGCGGTATGCACTCGGATTTGGTGCGTACGACCCGTTAAAAGCGATATATCCAGCAGCGCCATTTCTCGGAATTTTTTATTCAGTTTGACGGAAGTTTTTGCTTCTTTACTCCCCTTCTCGCCTTTTTTTGCTGCTCGAACACCTTGTTGCTTCTCATCATTGATTAACGGAATATCAATAAGGCATTCATCACGATTCCAACGCCCTTTAACCAAAGCCTGGTAGCACTTCTCAATTCCATGATTGTCTTTTAATAGTTCATGTAACTCGACAAGAACCAACCTATTTTTAGCAATAATTAAACAACCGGATGTTGCTCGATCCAACCTATGAACAAGTTCTAAAAAAGGAGCATCAGGAAAAATGGAGCGAAGTATTTCAATAATACCGTATTGAACTCCACTGCCCCCATGAACAGCAATTCCAGCCGGTTTATTCAAAACGAGCAAATTACCATCTTCGTAAATCACACTTTTCAATACTTGTTCAGAGATATGCTGATTGGGTTTAATATTTTTATTAGCGACGACTTGGTGTCGAACAGGAGGGATTCGTACAACATCGCCTAGTTTAAGTTTATAAACATGCTTGATCCGACCTTTATTAACTCTGACCTCACCTTTGCGCACTATTTTATAAATATGCGTTTTAGGAACCCCCTTTAACTGGCATAAAAGAAAATTGTCAATACGCTGTCCCTGATGCTTCTCTCCAACCTCAATGTACTGCACATTATTAAATACTTTTTCTGAGATCATTTATCTAATAAATTCATCATGTTATAGAATATACTTCATCTGAAATAAAATAAATCAATAAAAAATACTGTATTTTTATTGCAATATATGCTTGAAAAGGTAAAAATGCGCTCCATATTCTGTAATTGAGCAGCACCATTATATATGTAAGATTGCTCGATAGACAGAATGCAGTTTGAACGACGTTTTCGTTAACTGACAATTTATCAGGAAGTGTACCTCTTTAAGAACAGACGACAAGAAGCCGGTGAAAAACTAATATAAAGGAATGTGTACGAAATAACGTTCCTATAGCAGGCATTATAAAGCAAACAAAAAACCAAATATTATTGCCTAGAAAGCGCCAAGTAGTTTGGTGTGACAGCTTCAAAAATTAAATTCTTTAGAGCACACAGATAAATTTAAACTAAAGGGATTTATTGGTTTAGTTACTTTCAGGGTGAATACTCTCCCTGATGAATCAATATAAATATAATATTAAATAGACTGCGCTCCCGTTAATCATTTAATTAGTCGGTTGAGCGCTTGATTGAGAGATAAAATTAAAATGAAAAGAATGCTGATAAACGCGACTCAGCCAGAAGAGTTGCGTGTTGCAATTGCTGACGGCCAACATTTAACGGACCTTGATGTTGAAACACCCGCTAAAGAACGTAAAAAATCTAATATATACAAGGGCAAAATCACCCATATAGAGCCTAGTCTGGAAGCCGCTTTTGTTGATTATGGCGCAGATCGTCATGGCTTTCTTCCTATCAAGGAGGTGGCTCCTGCCTATTATATCAATGAACCTCAAGGTGATAATAAACGCCCTCACATCAAAGATGTCCTACAAGAAGGGCAAGAGATCATCATTCAGATTGATAAAGAAGAGCGAGGCAATAAAGGAGCCGCGTTAACCACTTATATTAGTCTGGCAGGTCGTTATCTTGTCTTAATGCCAAATAATCCAGGAGCGGGCGGTGTCTCACGTCGTATTGCAGGAGAAGAGCGCAACGAATTGCGTGAAGTTTTGAGTTCACTGACTGTTCCTGAAGACATGGGGCTCATCGTCAGAACGGCTGGAGTTGGGAAGAGTGGAGAAGAACTTCAATGGGATCTCGATTATCTAGTGAGTGTATGGGCTGCCATTAAAGCCGCCACACAAGACCGCCCCGCCCCTTTTCTGGTCTACCAGGAAAGTAAGCTGATTATTCGTGCCATTCGAGACTATCTCAGTAAAGATGTCGGTGAAATTCTGATTGATGATGAAACACTTCATCAAGAGGCATGTGACTTTATGCAGCAAGTGATGCCGCAAAACCTGAGCAAATTAAAGTTTTACACAGATGAAGTTCCCCTGTTCACCCGATATCAAATCGAAAGCCAGATTGAAGGTGTTTTCCAGCCAGAAGTTAGACTGCCTTCTGGTGGAGCAATCGTTATTGATCACACCGAAGCACTGATCGCAATCGACATAAACTCTGGACGCGCAACCCAAGGCAGCGACATTGAAGAAACGGCTCTTAAAACCAATATGGAAGCCGCAGTAGAAATTGCTCGTCAATTACGCCTCCGTGACTTAGGTGGATTAGTCGTTATTGATTTTATAGATATGACTCCTGCTCGTAATCAACGTGAGGTTGAAAGCTGTATTAAAGAAGCACTTCGCCCAGATCGTGCGCGAATCCAGGTGGGAAGAATCTCCCGCTTTGGATTGCTGGAGATGTCTCGTCAACGGCTACGCTCTTCACTGGCTGAATATAGTCAAAGTATTTGTCCTCGCTGTACCGGACGTGGCCATGTACGCAATGTAGAGTCATTAGCGTTGTCTATATTACGCGTTATTGAAGAAGAGGCGATGAAGGGTGGAACGGCCAAAATTATTACTCAGGTTCCCGTCAATGTTGCAACTTTTCTGCTAAATGAAAAGCGTCTGGATATTCAAGCCATTGAATCCAGGCAAAAAATACATGTTGTTCTGGTGCCTAATACTGCGATGGAAACACCCCATTATGAAGTGAGCCGAGTCAAACAAGATGGCTCTTCAGTAAACGCAACTCATATGCCCAGCTACGAAATCGCTAAACCTGCAGAAAATGAGCTCATTACAAGCGCATTTGCTGCAAAACCCACAATCGAAAAGCCTGCTGTGGGTCGAATCAAACCAAGTGGACCCGCTCCCACACAAGGTACAAGCTCAGGGATTTTAAAACGTATTTTTTCTGGTTTTGGTCTATTTAGTGGAGATGGTAATAGTAAGCAGGAAGATACAACCAAGGCATCTGAGGCAGAATCTACAGAGAGAAAAGCAACGGCTCGCCCTAATCAACGCAATCGAGGGCGAACAGGAAATAGTCAGCGACGTAATACAAATAGAAATAAAGGTACACAACAAAAAAGACCCTCAAATAGAGCAACCACTGAGCGTGGCCAACAGACTGAAAAAGAAAAAGAAACACAAACGTCTGAAAGTGTGAAAAAAGAGATTCAAAATAAGTCTGCTCAGCCAGAGTCTGGTACGAATGAAGAGAGTCGTACAGGCTATAATCGCAGAGGTCGTCGTGGTGGTGGTGGTCGCCGTCGTCGCAACCCATCAACCGATAAAACTAATACAACAAATAGTGAACAGGAGTCGCCCACAAAAACTGTAGCAAACTCAGTGGAAACTGACAGTGCTCAGAAAATGGCACCCGCCACCAAGATAGAACCACCGAAAGAGACTTCGAAGAAGCCTGTTGCTGTTCAAGAAAAACAGAAAGTCGCACCCAAAAAATCGACACCAAAGGAAAAAGAAAAAAAATCTGAACCGGCTTCAAACTCAGTGACGAAAAAAAAATCAGACGTGACAGCGACACCTAAGCGTCGTACCCCAGCAAAAGCAAAACGCGAGGTTAAGAAGCCTGCGCCGTCTATTTCACAACCAAGAAATGAAACAAATAAAACACCTAAGTCTACTAAGACTGAAAAAGAGACACCCACTGCTCCACCGAGCACAGCAAATGATGACAAGTAAGTTTTAAAGTGACCGTTCCTTAAATCTTGCAAGTGACCGTGCTTGCAAGATTTAAATTTAACACCAAACCTTACTGCTAAGAAGCATCTAATGCCAAATCTCTACCCACTGATACGACCTTTATTATTCAAGTTTGACCCTGAAACGGCTCACGGCCTAACTTTTTTTGCCCTGGAACTGGGTGGCAAACTGGGTCTCACTCAATACACACCAGATGTTAAACCCGTGAAAGTCATGGGTTTGGAATTTCCAACGCCACTCGGATTAGCCGCAGGTCTGGATAAAAATGGGACTCATATCAATGCATTGGCTGCACTGGGATTTGGTTTTCTTGAAATAGGAACGGTAACGCCTCGTCCACAACCTGGCAACCCCAAACCACGTCTGTTTCGTATTCCACAAGCGCAAGCAATCATTAACCGCATGGGGTTTAATAATGAGGGTGTAGATCATCTTATTGCCAATATTAAAGCTGCAAAATTTAAGGGGGTTTTGGGAATTAATATTGGAAAAAATGTTGATACACCCATTGAAAAGGCGGCTGATGATTATCTCATCGGGCTGCGCAAAGTCTATCCGTATGCCAGCTATGTTGCTGTGAATATCTCTTCACCCAATACCGCTAACCTAAGAGAACTGCAACAAGCAGATCAAATTGGTGGTCTATTAGAAAAACTCAAGCAAGAGCAACTCATCTTAAATAAAGAGCACGGACGTTATGTTCCTATCGTTGTAAAAATTGCACCCGATATGAGTGAAGATGAAATTGAAGCTGTAGCCAAAGCACTGCTCTCTTATGAGATGGACGGCGTGATTGCCACCAACACCACCCTCTCTCGCTCTGGTGTTGAAAATATGGCGAATGGGGATGAACAAGGCGGGCTGAGTGGCGCACCTCTGACACAAAATTCCACTGAAACAGTGAAACAACTTTATGCGTGTGTTGGCGATAAATTACCGATTATCGCAGCCGGTGGCATCATGAACTCTACTGACGCTCAAACCAAGCTTGATGCGGGTGCAAAATTAGTACAAATATATTCAGGCCTTATTTACAAAGGCCCTGAATTGGTTAAAGAGATTACTGAGAATTTACATTATTAGGAACAAACACTAGCAGCTTTCAATACTAAACCCTGTGCCCTTTATTAATGCCTGAACTGCATCAGAAGAAGCGTCAGGGTTTGCAGCGTTCAGGTGAACCGTTAATATTTTATCCGGGTTTTTTGTATCAACGTCCCAGCTTTCGATAAAATTAGAATCATTCAGTCGTGGTGAAACTTTTGCGACACAACTGCCACAGTTAATGCTTGTTTTGAATTTTAATACTGTTTCCACTTTTGTGACCTTTTAAGTTTTTTAATTAATTGATTGCCATTTCAATCTAAGACTGTTCGATACCACCGAAACTGAGCTAAACGCCATCGCAGCCGCTGCAAGCATCGGATTCAGCATAAAGCCATTAAACGCATAAAGCACACCGGCTGCAAGTGGAATTCCGATCAAGTTATAGATAAATGCCCAGAACAAATTCTGTTTGACTGTTCTGACCGTCTGCTTTGAGAGACGCAAAGCTTTTGGGATCAAATTAAGATCTGAAGTAATCAACGCAATTTTAGCAACATCAATCGCAATATCAGACCCTTTCCCCATCGCGATGCTAACATCGGCTTGTGCCAGTGCATGAGAATCATTGATCCCATCCCCCACCATTCCCACAATCAAACCTTTTTTCTGCAACTCTTCTACAAACTTTGCTTTTTCATCAGGCATCATATTCGCTTTATAATGCAAAATGTCCACCTGATCAGCAACCACTTTGGCCGTTTGTTCGTTATCACCCGTCAGCATGTACACATCAATGCCCTGCTCTCTCAAGGTGTGTATGGCCTGCTTTGAAGTGTCTTTTATTTTATCTGTAATCGCAAAGAGTGCTAAAACCTGTTTATTGTCTGTAAAATAAATCACTGTTTTTGCATTATCTTGCAATGCGTTAATTTTAGTTTTTAAACCTTCACTCAGTGATGCATATTGCTCTTTTAACAAAGCTTGATTGCCAACAAAATAGCTCACATTATTGACTGTTGCAGAAACACCTCTTCCAGTAATGCTTTCAAAACCATCTATTTCCACTGCTTCAATTTTTTCATTTTCCAGCTTGTTGATCACTGCGCCTGCAAGCGGGTGTTCAGAACGTTTTTCTATTGAGTATAGAATCTGTTTCAGAGTCACTTCTTCCTCTTTATCAGAGAGCCAGATCACGTCAGTGACAACAGGTTTCCCCTCTGTGATTGTTCCGGTTTTATCTAACACAAGGGCATTAATTTTATGCGCTAATTCAAGGCTTTCAGCATCTTTTATCAAAATATTATTTTCAGCGCCTCGACCCACACCCACCATAATAGCCGTCGGTGTTGCCAGCCCCAAAGCACAAGGGCAAGCGATAATCAAAACGGTAATTGAAGCCAGCATCGCCATCGTTCCTGCCTCTTCACCACCAAAAATCAACCAGACAATAGAGGTAAAAATTGCAATTCCAATCACAATGGGGACAAAGATTCCAGCAATTTTATCGACCAGTTTTTGCACAGGTGCTTTACTTCCTTGCGCCTCCTGTACCATTTTTATGATTTGAGACAATACCGTCTCACTGCCCACTTTTTCAGCGACAAAACGAAAGCTACCTTTTTGGTTAATAGTGCCAGCAAATACCGCGTGACCGGCTACCGCTTCGACGGGCACAGGCTCGCCGCTGATCATGCTTTCATCCACAAAGGATGAACCATCCTGAACGCGGCCATCCACCGGAATTTTCTCACCCGGTTTAACCAACAACAGGTCACCTTTCATGACGTTTTTAATAGGAATTTGTTGCTCCGAACCATCCTGTGCGACTTTTATTACAGTCTTTGGCTGCATACCGATCAGCTTTTTAATCGCCGACGATGTATTCAATTTTGCTTTTTCTTCTAAAAACTTACCCAAAAGAATAAACGTAATAATTGCTGTTGCAGCTTCATAATAGACATGGGCTTCCAACCCTTTATGAGTCCAATATTCAGGAAACAAGGTATTAAACAAGCTAAAAATAAAAGCGATCCCCGTACTCAGTGAAACCAGAGTATCCATATTGGTCTTATGAATTTTTACCTGTTGATAAGCGCTGATAAAAAAGCGTCGCCCATAGATAAATATCACAGGAACAGACAAACCCAGCATGATCCAGTTGGCATAAGGCAAGTCCATATAAAACATGGCAATGATCATAATCGGAAAAGTAAAAATAGACGATTGAATGACATGGCTTTTAAGCTCATTCAATTCACCTATTTTTTGCCGCTCAAGCTTTTGACGAACATCGTCTTGGTCATCTTCAATCATCAAGTCAAAACCGACACCATTCAGTGCCGTTTTTAACGCCTCAGCGCTGACCTCGCTTGACTGATATTCAACAAGAACAGAAGCACTTGCAAAATTCACCTGAGCATTAACAACACCATCCTGAGCTTTGAGAATATTTTCGACACTCCCAGCACATGAAGCACATGACATACCTGTTACTGGGTAAGAGTTTTTGATGACCGATTCCATAATATTCCTCATACAATAATATTCAACAGAATATTAGTTTTCTGTTGAAAACACACCAATTATGAACTAAATAAATATACCCGCACCTAAAGAAATTGTTATAACCGTCCGAAAATCCTAATGAATACCAGGATAAATATGAATGGATAATGTGCTAAAAAAGTTTCAGGGAAATTCTTATCTTTACGGTGGCAATGCAGATTTCATTGAAACACTGTATGAACGCTATCTTGAAAGCCCAGATGAAGTCAGTCATGAGTGGCGTAAATATTTTGACCAAATCCAGGAAAACAGTGTTCAAGACATATCCCACAAAGATGCTATAAAAACTTTTGTATCATACCGTCAAGAGCATGATTCGCAACGGCTCCCCTCGCCCACCACTTGTACCTCCGCTCAAAAACAGCTGGCTGTCGCTGCCTTGATTGAAACCTATCGCTCACGTGGACATCAGCAAGCAACGCTCAACCCACTGGAGTTCCATCAGCGCCCTCCGGTTGCAGCACTGGATCCAAGTTTTCATGGCTTATCCAGCAGCGATATGTCACAAAATTTTAACACCAGTTTTCCGACAGGCCCAGAGCAGCTCTCTCTATCTGAAATTTTGCTCTATCTAAAACAAGCCTATTGCGGAAATTTCGGCGTTGAATACATGCATATTGCCAGCTCGATACAAAAGCGCTGGATTCAAGAACGATTTGAAACATTCCCAACTCACCCTGAATTTATGCCTGAAAAAAAACGCCAGTTACTGGAGAGAATCATCGCCGCCGAAGGCATTGAAAAGTACCTTCACACAAAATATGTCGGGCAAAAACGTTTCTCCTTAGAAGGTGGCGAAAGCCTGATTATAATACTCGATGAACTGCTTCAACATGCGGCTGGAATAAAGGTTGAAGAGACCGTCATTGGCATGGCTCACCGAGGACGTTTAAACGTATTGGTCAATATACTCGGAAAATCTCCACGAGAACTCTATCAAGAATTTGAAGGCTCAAAACAAGAACCCGATGATAACCGCCCTGGCGATGTCAAATACCATCAAGGCTTTTCATCCAACATAGAAACATCCGATGGCAGTATGCATCTGGCACTCTCATTCAACCCATCTCATCTTGAGATTATTGACCCCGTTGCCATTGGCTCGGTGCGTGCACGCCAGCGTCGCCGTAACGACCATAATGGCGATCAAGTGTTGCCCATTTTAATTCATGGTGATTCTGCTTTTGCCGCGCAGGGAGTCGTCATGGAAACCCTGAATATGTCACAAGCCCAAGGTTATACCGTGGGGGGAACAGTACATATCATCGTTAATAATCAGATCGGCTTTACCACCAGCAATCCACTCGATATGCGCTCAACCGTCTATTGCAGTGATGTGGCTAAAATGGTTCAAGCCCCCATTTTCCACGTCAATGGTGATGACCCTGAAGCGGTCGCATTTATTACCAAAATCGCTCTGGAATTTCGCATGAAATTTCGTAAGGATGTTGTCATTGATATGATCTGTTATCGACGACATGGCCATAACGAAGCGGACGAACCGGCCGCAACGCAGCCAATGATGTATCAAAAAATCAAAGCGCACCCGACAACAGCCACGTTGTATGCAGAGCAACTGATTCGTGAAAATATTCTCTCTTTAACGGATGTTGAAAAGATGTCGATCCAATACCGGGATGCGCTGGATCAAGGTGATGTTGTTGCTCGAAATATTTTGCCTCACCCTGATAACAAAATGGTGAACTGGGATCCTTACAGACAAGTAGAGTGGGATCACGCAACAGATACCACGCTCAGTCTGGAAAAAATCAAACAACTGGCCAGCAACCTCAATAAAATTCCTGATGGCTTTGAACTTCACCCTCGCGTTGAAAATATCTTAATCAATAGAAACAAAATGGCTGTCGGTGCCAAACTGATTGACTGGGGCTTTGCTGAAACCATCGCCTATGCTTCACTCTTGACGGAAGGTTATCCAATACGACTTTCAGGACAAGACAGTGGACGCGGTACTTTTTTTCATCGCCACGCCGTTCTTCACAACCAAAAAAATGGTGAGTCTTACACCCCACTGCAACACCTGAATGAAGAGCAAGCGCAATTTATTGTCATTGACTCATTGCTTTCTGAAGAAGCTGTTTTGGGTTTTGAATACGGCTACAGCACAACGGATCCTAACTCACTCACCATCTGGGAAGCCCAGTTCGGTGATTTTGCCAATGGCGCACAAGTTGTTATCGACCAGTTCATCACATCGGGCGAAGCCAAGTGGCGGCGTTTATGTGGGTTGGTACTATTTCTCCCGCATGGCTACGAGGGGCAAGGCCCAGAACACTCATCCGCGCGAATAGAGCGTTACCTGCAACTATGCGCGGATCACAATATACAAGTCTGTAATCCGACCACTCCAGCGCAGATGTTTCATATGCTACGTCGGCAGATGATTCGCCCCTACCGCAAGCCATTGATTGTATTTACACCCAAAAGCCTGTTGCGCCACAAGCTTGCAACATCGACGCTCGATGATCTCTCGCAAGGAGCGTTTCAAACGATTATTCCAGAGCATGAAACCCAGACAAAAAAACAAGTGCGACGCATCGTATTTTGCAGCGGAAAAATTTACTACGAATTATTGGAAGCACGAAAAACCCGCGAGATTGACAATATTGCACTCATACGCATCGAGCAACTCTACCCTTTTCCACATGATGAACTGACAAAGTTGCTCAAACAGTATCCAAAGGCAAAAGAGATTGTCTGGTGTCAGGAAGAGCCAAAAAATCAGGGCGCGTGGTATCAAACGCAGCATAATATTCAAGAATTTATGCGCCCTGAGCAGACACTTTTTTATGCAGGGCCAGATGCATCCGCCTCACCCGCCGCAGGTCGCTTTAAATTACACTTGCAAATACAGAAAAAATTGATTGATGACGCTTTGAAGGTAACTAAAAATGGAAATTGAAATTCGTGTCCCGACACTACCAGAATCAGTCTCTGATGCCGTACTGCTCAAATGGCACAAAAAAGAGGGGGATACCATAAAGCGCAATGAGAGCCTTGTGGATATCGAAACCGACAAGGTTGTTCTGGAAATACCCGCGCCTGCTGACGGAGTTTTGCAACAGATTAAAATTCAGGATGGCGCTGATGTCTCTGAAGATGAATTGATCGCACTGCTACAATCAAAGGGGTCAGAGTCGATTGATTCTTCCCCTTCGGCAAACAGCTCCAACGAACATAAATCAATCGACTCTGACCCCTTTGATTTACTGCGAATTTCACCAGCTGCACAAAGCTTAATTAAGAAAAACAGACTCGATCCAGCAAAAATTGAAGCCACAGGTAATCGAGGCCATATTATAAAAGAAGATGTGCTCAATTATTTAAAAAAACAAAAAACAGAAGCGACCCCAATATCTCAAGTAACAGAAGAAAAATCACCACCACCTGAAGAAGCTACACTCACAAACCAAAAAATCACTGAACGTGCTGAAAAACGTGTTCCCATGACACGGTTACGCGCACGGATTGCCGAACGTCTGGTAGAAGCACAACAAAACGCGGCCATCTTAACAACCTTTAACGAAGTCAACATGCAACGCATCATGTCACTGAGGCAAGAATACAAAGAGCCTTTTGAAAAAGAGCATGGCATTAAGTTGGGATTCATGTCCTTTTTTGTAAAAGCTTGCACGGCGGCACTCAAACAATATCCCGTGGTCAATGCCTCTGTCGATGCCCAAGAGATCATTTACCACAACTACAGCGATATCGGAATCGCCGTCTCCTCACCGCGTGGTTTAGTCGTGCCTATTCTACGCAACGCTGAAACCATGAGCTTGGCAGATATTGAGAAAAATATTAGTGGCCTTGCTATCAAATCACGCGAAGGCACACTCACGATGGATGATCTCAGTGGCGGTACGTTCACCATCACCAATGGCGGCGTATTTGGCTCGCTGATGTCCACCCCCATTATTAATCCACCACAAAGCGCAATTTTGGGTATGCACAAAATTCAGGAGCGCCCCATGGCTGAAAATGGAGAGGTCGTGATCAGACCCATGATGTATCTGGCGCTCTCCTATGACCATCGTATTATTGATGGGCGTGATGCCGTACAATTTTTGGTCTCAGTGAAAGCATCACTGGAAGACCCTACCCGACTTTTGCTTGAGGTTTGAGGTAAATATCATGTCTAAATCTTACGATGTTATTGTCATTGGTGCAGGCCCTGCTGGTTATGTGGCTGCCATTCGTTGCGCTCAACTTGGTTTGAATACCGTTTGTATCGACAACTGGCTTAATGAAAGTGGAAAATCCAGCCTCGGTGGAACCTGCCTCAATGTAGGCTGCATTCCATCAAAAGCATTGCTGGAATCCTCAGAGCATTATGACCAGCTATTAAACCAGTATAGCAATCACGGCATTCACGCCGAGAATATCTCTATTGATATTTCTACTATGCAAAAGCGGAAGCAGAAAATTGTCGATGAACTGACCGGTGGTATCTCTGCACTTTTTAAAGCCAATAAAATAAAAAAAATCAGTGGTCATGGGCGATTATTAGCCAATAAAAACGTTGAAATTGTACCTTCAGAAAAAGGTAAAAAAACAACGATCAGTGCTGAGCACATCATTCTCGCACCGGGATCACGCCCAGTAAAAATTGCAGCCGCTGAGCAAGATGATGAAAAAATTGTAGATTCCACAGGGGCACTTGCTTTTCAAACCGTGCCTAAACGGCTCGGCATCATTGGTGCGGGAGCCATTGGCCTTGAAGTCGGCACTATCTGGCGACGACTCGGCGCTGAAGTGGTCATACTGGAAGCCCAAGATAGTTTTTTATCCACCGTTGATGAACAGATCAGCCGCATGGCACTTAAACAATATAAAAATCAGGGGCTGGACATTCGCTTAGGTGCCTGTGTGACTGCTACCAAAACACATGCTCAAACAGTCACGATCACCTACCGTGATTCCAAAGGTGAGTCGACACTCAAGGTGGATAAGCTTGTTGTTGCGGTGGGTCGTCGCCCCAACAGTGAAAATATCTATGCATCAGAGTCAGGTTTATTAGTGAATGAAGGGGGATTTATTCACGTTAATGAACGCTGTAAAACCAATCTCCCAGGTGTTTATGCCATTGGTGATGTTGTACGTGGCTCCATGTTGGCACACAAAGGATCAGAAGAAGGTGTCGCTGTGGCAGAAACCATCGCCGGACTTCATCGACAAGTGAATTACGACATCATGCCCGCAGTCATTTACACTCAACCTGAAGTCGCCTGGGTCGGTCGCACCGAACAGACACTTCGCGCTTCTGAAGAGAACATAAAAATTGGAACCTTTCCATTTGCAGCCAATGGAAGAGCACGAGCAATGGGGGATGCGAATGGACTGGTTAAAATCATAACCCATGCAGACACCGATCGTATTTTGGGTGTTCACATTTTGGGCCCCCATGCATCAGAGCTTATCGCAGAAGCGACATTAGCCATGGAGTTTTCTGCCAGTGCTGAAGATCTTATTCACACAATCCATGCACATCCAACGTTATCAGAAGCCATGCATGAAGCGGCATTGGCCGTGGATAACCGAGCATTGCACCAAGTTAATAAGGCTATTAAGAAAGAGTAGAAACCGCAGCAACGGCTTGCTTCCACAGAGCGCTGCTGCACAGTTCATTGTGTTCCATACCTTTTCGCCCATGCAGACGCGCGAGTCGCAGGTGGGAAGCGGGGTCATTGTAATCGGGTAAATTATCCAGCAGTTCGGGAATAATATCTAACGTATTGCACACAAGAACCATATCACAGCCCGCCTCAATGGCAGCCTGCGCTCGGTCTTGAATTGATCCAGCATACCCTGCCGCTTCCATCCCCAAATCATCACTGAAAATAACTCCTTGAAAACTCAGGTTCTGGCGTAATATTTTTTGCAACCAGACGGATGAAAAACCCGCGGGTTTAGAATCAATCTGAGGATAAATCACATGCGCCGCCATCACAGCGGCCATTCCATAGTGAATCATGCGTTCAAAAGCGACCATATCTTTTTGAGCAATATCTTCAAAGCAACGCTCATCCGTTGCAATAGAAGTATGGGTATCATTCACCACTGAACCATGGCCGGGAAAATGTTTACCTGTAGCCGCCATTCCTGCTTTTTGCATGCCGCTCATATAAGCATGAGTCAGATTGGAAACCACAGAAGCATTGGAATGAAAAGCACGATCACCAATCACCTGACTCACACCGTGATCCAGATCCAGAATCGGTGCAAAACTCAAATCCACACCCACACTGCGCAGTTCAGCGGCCATCAGCCAACCCATCGTGTTTGCCAGCCGTTTGGCACGTTTTGCATCTAAATCGTACAGCTCACCCAAGCATCGTACCGGTGGCAATGAGCTGAAACCTTCTTTAAAACGCTGTACACGCCCACCTTCCTGGTCAACAGCAATCAATAAATGAGGTTCACGTAGCTGATGGATATTTGTGGTTAATTCTTTTAATTGATTGATAGAAGAGTAGTTACGACTGAATAAAATCACTCCTCCAATCAATGGGTGGAGCAATATTTCTTTCTCAATCGAGGTTAACTCTAACCCCGAGATTCCAACCATTAATGACCCTAAAGACATAATTCACCTTAATGCTGCCGCGTGACGTTAATAAGTAAAATGGATTTTAACCGAATTGAGGTGTTCGAGCTTTGAAAAAAGATAATCAACACGACCATCATTTAGAGTTGAGTGAAATAATCAAAGCACTATTCGGTGACGGCTTGATTAAAAGCACAGACCTTGAGCGACTTATTCTGAAAACACGCAGCCAAGAGCGATTTAAATTTCACCCGTTGGTGGTGATAGCCAATCAAAACCTGCAATGCGCAAAACCACCTCACAGACAGTTAACTCTGGAGACATTAACTGTCTGGCTCGCAAAGTGGTCCAAATTGCCTTATGAACGTATCGACCCATTAAAGATTGATGCCGCCAGTGCAACCTCTGTCATGTCACATGCCTACGCTGAGCGAAATAAAGTTTTACCGCTTGCGATCAAAAAAGATGAGGTCATCATTGCAACAGCAGAACCTTATGTCACACATTGGCAAAGTGAAATCACTCATATTTTAAATAAAAAAATTACCCGAGTTATCGCTAATCCCATTGACATTAGCCGCTATATTGTTGAATTTTACACCGTTTCAAAATCTATTATTGGTGCAACGAACGACTCAAAAAAAGCATCTCAAAATGAAATCACCAATCTGGAGCAAATGCTTGAACTGGGCAAAAAAGGCCAGCTTGATGCGAACGATCAGCATGTCATCAGCATTGTAGATTGGTTATTACAATTTGCTTTTGAGCAACGCGCCAGTGATATTCATGTTGAACCACGCAGGGAACAGGGCAATATTCGCTTTCGCATTGATGGTGTTTTACATCTGGTTTACCAAATGCCAACCCCCGTCATGGCCGCTGTTGTCAGCCGCATAAAAATTCTCGGACGAATGGATCTAGCAGAAAAGCGTCGCCCTCTGGATGGCAGGCTTAAAACAAAAAGTCAGGATGGCAGTGAAATTGAATTACGGCTCGCCACCCTACCCACTGCATTTGGTGAAAAATTAGTGATGCGTATTTTTGATCCTGAAATTCTGGTCAAAAATTTTAACAGCTTAGGTCTGGTTGATGATGACCTTAAATCTTGGGAGTCTATTATCAAGCAACCCAATGGCATTATTTTGGTGACGGGTCCGACGGGTTCTGGTAAAACTACAACACTTTATTCAACACTCAAACATATATCTTCACCCGATATTAATATCTGCACGGTTGAAGACCCGATAGAAATGGTTGTGCCTGAATTCAACCAGATGCAAGTGCAGAGCAATATTGATTTGAATTTTTCTGATGGTGTACGTGCATTGCTGCGTCAGGATCCTGATATTATTATGGTTGGAGAAATTCGAGATCAAGAAACGGCGGAGATGGCAATTCAAGCCGCTCTCACAGGACATTTAGTTTTATCGACACTTCATACCAATGATGCAGCATCCACCTTAACCCGCTTGCTTGATATCGGAATTCCATCCTACTTGATCAGCTCGACACTACTTGGGATTCTCGCTCAGCGACTGATTCGCACACTATGTACACATTGCAAAATAGAAGCACCTCTGGATCAAGCGCTATGGGATACACTCAAGCAGCAATGGAATATTGCTACACCTAAAACAATATCAATCGCCAAAGGTTGTCTGGAGTGCAGAAATACAGGTTATTCCGGCCGCATTGGCATTTATGAGATACTTCCCATGAGCTCTGCTTTAGGTAAGCTCATTCAAAACCATTGTGATATTGAGAAAATACGCCAACAGGCACTTCTTGATGGCATGCAACCGCTGCGTATTTCAGGGCTTAAAAAAGTGTTGGCGGGACAGTCAACATTAGAAGAGGTATTTCGTGTTTCCCCACCGTTTAAAAGTGAGTGATAAAGCACCGACTTTATAAATAAAAAAGAGTTAAACTGTCGAAATTATTTTTTATAGAAAAACAAAGGTCATTGTGAATGAAAGTCGCGTATATTCTGGATGTATTTCCCGTTTTATCTGAAACATTTGTTGTACGAGAAATGCTTGAGTTGCGCAAACTGGGGGTTGATTTATCGATCTATTCCCTACACCAACGAGATCATGAACTCACTCATAGCTTTGTTGAAGAGTTAGTGACAGATACCCACTACCTTCCCAGAAAAGACAAAAGCCATAGACCAAAAATTCTACTGTCACATGTCAAGCTATTTTTAGGTCATCCAAAACGCTACCTTTCAGCATTGGCATTAGCCCGTAAATACGGTAGAAAGACAATGGGTGAGTTTTTCTGGGGGGCCTATTTTATTGATCAGTTCAAAAAAACAGGCATCACACACATTCATGCCCATTTTGCTCTTGATGGTTCAAAGTATGCCATGCTGATCTCTGCACTCACAGGCACACCCTACAGCTTCACCATTCATGCCCATGATATTTTCCTTAAAAAACATGCCGAAACTTTGGTGGACAAATTCAATCGTGCCAAATTTGTAGCGTCTATATCTAGATTCAATAAGCGTTACGTGATGGAACACTACCCAGAGGTGAACCCTGACCGGTTCAGGTTCGTACACTGCGGCATCGAAATGGATCACTTTCCTTTACGAGACTACAAAGAACGAGACACATTAAATATTTTATCAACAGGCCGATTGGTTGAGCAAAAAGGTTTTCGCTATCTGGTTGAAGCGTGCGGCATACTCAAAAATGAAATAGGGCTCGACTTTACCTGCAACATCATTGGTGAAGGAGTTGATAGAGCCGAGCTGGAAGAGATCATTGAACAACAAAAACTAAGAGGCACTGTTCATCTATTGGGTGCAATGGAACACAGCACCGTTAAAGATCTGCTGCTGGAAGCAGACCTATTTGCGATACCTTGCGTCGTCACGCATGACGGTACGATGGATGGAATTCCAGTAGCACTCATGGAAGCCATGGCTGTTGGTGTACCCGTCATTTCCACACGTGTATCGGGTATACCTGAACTGATCAATGATCAAGTTGGAAAGCTGGTTGAACAAAAAGATGCTAAGGGAATGGCTCAAGCGATTGCTAAGTTTGCCAAACTATCTCACAACGATCGAATCAAAATGGGTCAACAGGCGCGACACGTCATTGATCAAGAGTTCAACTCAGCGACAGAAGCAGCCAAGCTACTGAGCTATTTCAAAGAGTGATTCAAAGAAACAATCTTCAAATGCAAGACTGGATTAACAAATTTATATCACACCTCGAAGGTCGTTACTTATCACCTCACACTATCAGTAATTATCGACGCGACCTATTAAAAGCATTTGATTTTTGTAAGCAGCAATCAATCACACAATGGAGTGAAATCACACCGCCACACATACGCCACTTGGTTATCACACTGCACAGCAAAGGCTTAAATGGACGAAGCTTGCAGCGACAACTTTCTGCGCTTCGCACCTTTTTTAACTATCTGCTAAAAAATGGCGAACTTGAAAGCAACCCTGCAATCGGTATTAAAGCCCCAAAAGCAGCGCGTAAACTACCCAAAGTGCTCAATACTGAACAAACCACGCAACTACTAGATAAAGAACCTACGGATAATTTAAGCATTCGTGATTTCGCCATCATGGAGCTGCTCTACTCTTCAGGTCTGCGTGTCGCAGAGTTAACTCAATTAGATTTCGAAGATGTTGACCTTATTGATGCCACAGTGCGCGTCACTGGTAAAGGTGGGAAAATACGCGTCGTCCCTATCGGTCGTTTTGCACGTAAAGCGATTCAGAGCTGGCTTATCGTCCGCAGCACTTTAATTAAAAAAGATGAAATAGCATTTTTTGTGGGTCGTAGAGGCACTCGTCTTACAACACGCGCCGTACAACTGCGACTTAAAGAGTGGGGTATTAAACAGCAACTCAATGTTCCGCTACACCCTCATATGCTACGCCACTCCTTTGCCAGCCACCTGCTGGAATCCAGCGGTCAAATTCGAGCCGTACAAGAACTGCTCGGCCATGCGGACCTTTCATCCACACAAATTTATACCCACCTCGATTTTCAACACTTAGCATCGGTCTACGACAAAACACATCCACGCGCCAAAAAAAAGAAAACGAATTCATGATGGTGTACAATCCTCCGCCATAAATATATTTATAAAAGGTAACTTTTAAAAAGTAAGGAGTTCTCATTGGAACAATATAGAGGCACCACAATTTTATCGGTACGACGAGGTAATCAGGTCGTGATTGGTGGCGACGGTCAGGTTTCACTCGGCAATACCATCATGAAAGGCAACGCTCGCAAAGTACGGCGTTTATACCATGACAAAGTCATTGCTGGTTTTGCGGGCGGTACTGCCGATGCATTCACACTGTTCGAACGCTTTGAAGGTAAGCTGGAAAAACATTCAGGCAATTTAACTCGCTCAGCAGTCGAACTGGCTAAAGACTGGCGGACTGACCGTATGTTGCGCCGCCTTGAAGCGCTGCTAGCGGTTGCCGACCATGAAACTTCTCTTATTATCACAGGTAACGGTGATGTTATTGAGCCAGAAAATAGCTTGATGGCCATCGGTTCCGGTGGTGCGTTTGCTCAATCAGCGGCTCAAGCACTTCTGGAAAATACGGAACTGGATGCTCGCAGCATTGTCGAGAAAGGATTGGCTATCGCTGCTAATATCTGTGTTTACACCAATAACAACACTACCATCGAAACACTGACCAACGAATAAATTATGTCTAACATCAATCAAAGTATGACCCCAAGAGAGATCGTCCAGGAATTGGACAAACACATCATCGGCCAAGCCGATGCCAAGCGCGCTGTCGCGATCGCATTGCGTAATCGCTGGAGACGTTCACAAGTCGATGAAGCACTTCGTAATGAGATCACACCCAAGAATATTCTGATGATTGGCCCAACTGGTGTTGGTAAAACTGAAATTGCCCGCCGTGTTGCCAATATTGCCGATGCGCCTTTTATTAAAGTAGAAGCCAGCAAATTTACGGAAGTCGGTTATGTCGGACGTGATGTTGAATCAATCATCCGCGATCTGGTTGATATCGCGATAAAGCAGACACGCGAAACCGAAATGCGTAAGGTCAAACGTCGGGCGGAAGATGCTGCGGAAGAGCGCATTCTCGATATTTTATTGCCACCGGCACGCGGTGAAGAGAGTACAGACGATGAGTCCTCAACACGCCAGCGTTTTCGTAAAATGTTGCGTGAAGGCAAGCTTGATGACCGTGATATTGACATTGAAATCAACATGCCTGCGATGGGCGTTGAAATCATGGCACCCCCTGGCATGGAAGATATGACTAATCAGTTGCAAAGCATGTTTCAAAATATGTCCAGCTCAAAAACAAAATCACGCCGCCTGCCTATCAAGGATGCTTATAAAGTACTCGTTGATGATGAAGCTTCAAAAATGATGAATGATGACGAGATCAAAACAAGAGCCGTACAAAGCGCCGAACAAAATGGCATTGTATTTCTTGATGAAATCGACAAAATTTGCAAAAGCAGCGAACGCAGCAGCGGCGATGTTTCTCGTGAAGGTGTGCAACGTGACCTGTTACCATTGGTCGAAGGCTGTACCGTCACCACCAAATTTGGCATGATCAAAACCGACCATATTCTGTTTATCTCCTCAGGCGCATTCCACCTATCTAAACCCTCTGATTTAATCCCAGAGCTGCAAGGCCGCCTGCCTATTCGAGTGGAGTTGCAAGCTCTGAACGCAAAAGATTTCACCCGAATCCTGACCGAACCAGATGCCTCATTAGTCACGCAATATAAGGCTCTGCTCGCCACCGAAGGTGTGACGCTGGATATTACCGAAGATGGCGTCGACAAACTGGCTGAAGTGGCCTGGGAAGTGAATGAGCGCACCGAAAATATTGGCGCACGTCGTTTGCATACTGTCATGGAACGTCTTCTGGAAGATCTCTCTTTTGAAGCATCTGACCGGCAAGGCGAAAATGTCCGCATTGATGCAAAATATGTAGACGATCGCTTGGGCGAACTTGTTAAAGATGAAGATTTAGGGCGCTATATTTTATAATGAGCCAGCAGCAGTCCAATACAAAGCAAGAATCCACCACGCACTTTGGGTTTGAGCAAGTAGCAACAAACGATAAGGTACGTAAAGTCGCAGGCGTATTTGATTCTGTTGCTGATCAATATGATGTTATGAATGATCTAATGTCATTAGGTGTTCACCGAATCTGGAAGCGTGTAGCGATTGAGTATTGTGGTCTGCGCCGTGGCCATCGAGTATTAGATCTAGCCGCCGGAACGGGCGATCTCACCAAACAACAAGCCAAACAGGTCGGTTCGACCGGGCAGGTGGTCTCCAGTGATATTAATCGTAATATGCTCGCCAATGGCCGTCGTCGATTAATCGACCTCGGTATTATTGGCAACGTTAATTACGCACAAGCTAATGCTGAATTCTTGCCTTTTCCAAACAATCATTTTAACTGTATCACGATTGCTTTTGGCCTGCGTAATGTCACTAATAAATCAGTGGCACTCGCTGAAATGTATCGCGTACTAAAGCCTGGTGGTCGCCTGGTGGTACTAGAGTTTTCTGAAGTAACTGTGCCCCCATTGAAGTCATTTTATGATTTTTACTCTTTCAAGATACTCCCCACTCTGGGCAAGTTAATCGCTAATGATGCGGAGAGTTATCGCTACCTGGCTGAATCAATCCGTATGCACCCCGATCAGGAAACATTAAAAACAATGATGCAAGAAGCCGACTTTGAACGCTGTGATTATATCAATATGAGTGCCGGCATTGTTGCGATACACCGAGGTTATAAACTATGAGTTTCAGTGAAGATGAAAATATTGAATACGCTGGTTTTGGTCGACGTTTAACTGCTCAAGTTCTTGACCTTATTATTATTGCTCTTTTTACTTTTGGACTATTAGCTGCGATTTTTGGTCTTGATTATTTCCATATTCAGGCAACTCCCGAAGCGCTCGATGAGCACCCCAACAGTTATTTTATTGAGCTTTTTATCAACAATATTCTGCCTGCTATTTTCGTGATTTTTATGTGGGTCAAATTCATGGCAACGCCTGGAAAAATGTTACTGGATTGTTATGTTGTTGACGCAAGAACAGGGGGAAATATTACAGTACTTCAAGCCATCCTTCGCTATATTGGTTATTTTATTTCAGCACTTCCGCTATTCTTAGGGTTCTTTTGGATGTTTTGGGATAAACGCAATCAATGTTTTCATGATAAAATTGCCAAAACAGTGGTAGTAAAAGGCAGTGAAGATACTGAAGATTCACTTGAAACTCTAGAAAATAAACTATTGTGACCTTACCAAACACATTAATTAACTTGCTGGAAAAGGCTTTTAATCACTATTTAAGCCTTGACCCGTTAACACCTGAAAAACTTACCCAACTCGACAATAAAATTATCGCGGTTGAACTGACCGATGCTAGTCAAACACTCTACTTTACTTTTACAGACCAACACGTAGAAATCACTCTCACACTAACTGAGCCTGAATCAGCGAATACCATTATAAAAGGCAGCCTGTTTTCACTGGCAAAAATAGGATTAGAAAAACCGAGCAGTGCTTCTATTTTTTCGAGCAATATTGAAATTCAAGGCGATACTGAGCTTGGAAAACAATTCCAGAAAATGCTTCAAGAAATCGACATTGACTGGGAAGAGCAGCTCTCACATTACACTGGCGATGTGATTGCTCATCAAGCAGGAAGTGCGGCTCGAACATTGCAAGATTGGGCGAAACAAACATTCGGCACATTAAAGCAAAATACCACAGAATATTTACAAGAAGAGAGCCGTGACCTCCCCCACCCCATTGAAGTCAACACGTTTCTAAGTGATGTCGATCAGCTACGCATGGATATAGATCGCCTTGAAGCACGCATTCATCGTTTACAGAATAACAAATAATGGCTCACCCAAAACAGCTTTTACGCCTGTTTGAAATTAATAGAGTATTAATTAAGCACGGCCTTGACGAAGTTTTACTCGCCACCCACCTGTTTCGTCCACTGCGATTCCTACGGTATGTACTTCCTTGGAACTGGATCAAACGAGATCACCCCCCTCATGCGGTACGTATTCGTCGTGCCCTTGAAGATTTAGGCCCAATTTTTGTAAAATTTGGCCAAATCCTCTCCACTCGCCGCGACCTGTTACCCGATGATCTTGCAGATGAGCTCGCCAAACTTCAAGATCGTGTACCTCCCTTTTCCAGCGAAAAATCCCGAGCAATTATTGAAGAAGCCTACGGCAAGCCCATCAGTGAAATTTTCTCTGAGTTCAACTCTGACACCTTAGCCGCCGCCTCCATCTCCCAGGTTCATACCGCACGTTTACATAGCGGTGAAGATGTCATTGTGAAAGTACTGCGCCCAGGTATTGAAAAAACCATTCGTCACGATATCGACCTGCTCTATACTTTGGCTCACTTGGCGACACGCTACTGGAAAGATGCTCACCGCCTGCGCCCTGTAGAAATTGTTCAAGAGTATGAAAAAACTATTTTTGATGAGCTTGACCTGATGCGCGAAGCCGCGAACGCATCACAACTGCACCGTAATTTCAAAAAATCTGACCTACTCTATATTCCTGAAGTATTTTGGCCATACGCTCGTAAAAATATTCTGGTTATGGAGAGAATTTATGGCATTCCAGTGGATGATGTTGAGCAACTTAAAGAGAAAAACATTAACCTTAAAGCTCTTTCATCACGAGGAGTCGAAATTTTCTTCACACAAGTTTTCAGTCATAATTTTTTCCATGCAGATATGCACCCTGGCAATATCTTTGTGGCTGATGATGGCCAATACATTGCGGTGGATTTCGGTATCGTCGGCTCACTGAGTTTTGAGGATCAACACTACCTTGCTGGAAACTTTCTCGCATTTTTTAACCGTGATTACCAACGTGTTGCCGAGCTGCATGTGCAGTCAGGCTGGATATCGCCTGAAACACGAGTTGATGAATTCGAGTCCGCAATTCGTAGCGTCTGTGAACCTATTTTTGAAAAACCATTAAAAGATATTTCATTTGGGCACCTGCTGTTACGCCTGTTTCAAACCGCACGCCGCTTTGATATGCAGATACAACCCCAACTGGTTCTCTTGCAGAAAACACTATTAAATATTGAAGGGTTGGGGCGACAGCTCAATCCAGAACTTAACTTATGGGAAACTGCAAAGCCATTTTTAGAAAAATGGATGCGTGATCAAATTGGACCCAGTGCTGCTTTTAAAGAGCTAAAAAACAATGCGCCCCGCTGGATGGAAGCGTTCCCCAAGTTGCCTATGCTCGCCTACGACACATTGGAACAGATCAACAAAGGAAAACTGCAAGTTAACTGGAAATCTGATGAACTGAAAAAGATTCATCAAGAGATAAAATTAGGCAATCGGCGAACCTTTTCTGCAATTGTCGGTGGAAGTTTAATCATATCCGCCACAATACTGTTAGCTCTCAATGGTTTCACACTCGCTATGTTAGGCTCCATGCCCGTACTAAGCTGGTTACTGGCTGGTGTTGGCATCATAGTTTTGTTAAATGGTCGTCGTTCGAAATAATATACGGAGACACTTGTGACCTTCAGCCATTTTTTCTGGTTTATTATTTTTGCTATCATTGCTCTGCTTTGGTGGCGTACCCATGAAATCAAACAAATCGCATATCGCTTGGCCAAACGCCATTGTGGTGAAATGGAAGTCCAGTTTCTGGATGACAGTATCGTGTTGCGGCGTATCCGATTAAAGCGTTTAACCAATGGTCAAATATCTCTATTAAGAGTTTTTCATTTTGAATTTGCCACTATCGGTGATGCACGTTATCAAGGAGAGATCATATTCAAGGGGTTTAAACTTCACAGTATTGAACTAGAGCCCTATCGCTTTTAATCTCCACGTTCTTTTCATTCGGACATAAGCCATCATCATAAAAATTAAGAATTTTTCGATAATCGTCGATATTTAACTCTGTCAATGAAAAAGTAATTGTCATTGGCTTAAGCGAGAGTGATTTCATGAACTTCTCGCAGGGAAGATGTATTAATTTTGACAACAACAAATCACCTAAAGCAATAAAAATTAAATATCAGGTGAATATCAGTGGATGAATATGAATACAAAATACCGCCAAAAACTGACTCGCATTCTATTTTTAATCACCCTTTCAGGCTACTCTATAGCTGCTAACGCTCTAGGGGTTGGTTCACTTACTGTAGAGTCCAAACTAAATCAGCCACTTAATGCACATATTGAGCTCCTCTCCACAGAGGGTGTCGAGCCATCCCAAATTACAGCTGTTATTGCAAAGTCATCCATTTTTGAACGTGCTGGAGTTGATTACTCTCCGGCACTCAATGATATTAATCTCAAAATTTCGACTAATTCAAACGGTACACCTTACATTGACATGAGTTCACAGCAGTCTCTGCAAGAGCCTCTTGTAAATTTGATTTTAGAGGTTAAATGGAAGCAGCAACGCCTACTGAGAAAATTTACAATCACATTAGAGCCGGCACCTATTGAGAAAGTAACTGAAACTCCAAAACCTGAAAAAGCAGTTATCGCACAAAATGAACCCGAGGTTAAAACACCAAAACCCATCAAAAACCCAGCCCCGACAGAAAATCAACAGCAACCCGTTGCAACGAATACATCCATTAAAGTGTATGAAGTAAAAACAAACAAAGATACATTATGGAGTATCGCCACTCAATTTCGCCCTAATAAATCCTATAGCATGGATCAGGTGATGAAAGAGATACTCAAGCAAAATCCTTCTGCTTTTCTCAATAATAATATCAATCTTTTGAAAACAGGATCTACACTGCGCTTTGATTCATCGTTGCTCTCAGACCAAACAACTCAAAAATCAACCCAGGCAGTGGTTAAAAAAGTGGCTCAAAAGCCACTAAAAACCCTACCATTATCATCCTCCAGTGAGGTTAAAACTTATAAAGTCAAAAATAAAGAAACACTTTGGAGTATCGCCAGTAAACTCCGTCCTGACTCAACTTACAACATGAATAAGATCATGAGCGCGTTGTTAAAGCAAAACCCGGAAGCATTTCTTAACAACGATATCAGCCAGTTGAAAAAAGGTGCCATACTGAGTTTGAATATTCATCAACTTGGTAACACAACGATCACAAAAGCACCTTCCCCTGAAAAGAGATCAACAACACCTGTCATTAAACACACCGAGCACGTTCAAACCACACCATTAACATCACCTTTAGACAAAAATTCTGAGCATATTTCTGCTCAGAAAGATTTGAACGAAGATCAGGTGAAGAGTGCAACTATAGAATTATTAATGAAAAAAATTGATAGTGTTCAACAACAGATTGTAGAAATTCAGAATTTACTGATGGATAATCAGAGTGAATTAACACAATTAAAAAGTGAAGTTCAAATTCATTTGGCAACAGAAACGGCTATTACACCTGAAACGACACAACTCAAATCGGATCTTTCCACAGCACCCCCCACATTAGAAACATTTACAGATCATTCACAGCAAGTGATCGCTGAAGCGCCTGAAGTCAGCCATGAAAATTTTTCGACGGAGCCGCTGACTCCACTCGTTGATGTCATTGAGCATGAAAATACTCAAGAAGGAGGTCTCTTTAGTAGTCTGATGAGTAATCTAAAATTAGTTCTGATCAGTTTGGGAACAATATTATTAGGGATCGCGGGTTTCTTTTTATATCGCCATTTAAAAAGTAACAAAGAAGATACAGAGGTCAATGATGAGTATCTGGAAGATACAACTCTAACTGATCAAGCACCTACTTTTGATCAGGAGTTAAAGCAGTATCAAGAGCCAAAAACAATCACTGATATGGAGACAGGTGAAGATGTACCCCTGGATTCTGACCTCCGAGCTCTTTATGAGGCGGATATTTACATTGCTTGTCAACGTTACTCTCGTGCTGAAGAGTCACTCATGAGTGCGATTGAGCTTAACCCGGAACGTATCGAAATTAAACTCAAACTGCTGGAAGTTTATCTCGTTTCACAAAATCATGAAAAATTCATTAAAGAAGCAGGAATTTTCCAAAGCAAAATAGGCGAACACGATCCCAAATGGAAAGATGTTGTTGATATGGGGCGACAACTCTGTCCTGATCACCCACTATTTTCTGGAGAAATCAGTTCAGATGAAATTATTTTGTCTGAAGAGTCCGTACCCTCTAATGAATCCATAATTCAGAGTGAAGAGTTGCAGGATAATGATCTGCCACCTGATCTAAGCCCATCTGAAGATATATTTAAAGCTGAGCATAGCTCATCAATAGACCTAGATGAATCAGATCTTTTTGCAGGCCAAACCAATGAAATAGAAGAACAAGATATTGATCTGTCTTCTATACAGATGGATGACGATGACGATAAAAACAGTTCATTAGATATCGGTGCTGATGATTACAATAAAACTAAAACTAACGCTATTTAGCCATACTCTGTGCAGTTTCAGCCACACGCCGCCCAAGCGCACGACATAGTGCTTGCTCTTCGTCAGTCAGCACAGGTGGTTTGCCATATTCAGATAAATGGCTGGCACCATAAGGTGTTCCACCACTATTTGTATTCAGCAGCGCTGTTTCAGTATAGGGTAAACCCATGATGATCATGCCATGGTGAAACAGTGGTAACATCATGGAAAGTAAGGTACTTTCATGACCTCCATGCATACTGGAGGCTGAAGTAAATACGGCAGCCGGTTTATTCACCAATGCCTTTGCCATCCAGAGGTCACTGTTGCTGTCAATATAATATTTTAGTGGCACAGCCATATTCCCAAAGTGCGTCGGACTGCCTAGCAGCAGACCTGCACAATGCTTTAGATCGTCCGATGTTGCGTAAGGCGCTCCCTCTTTTGGAATATCTTCATCAATAGATTCACACACAGCCGACACATCAGGCACTGTTCGCACCCGAGCCTCCATATTAGCCACCTCTTCCACTCCACGTGCCACACGTTGAGCCATTTCAGCAACATTGCCATGACGGCTGTAATATAGAACTAAAATATAAGCCATTAAATTAATTTTCCTTTTCTTCTTGTTCTAGAACCATTTTTACAAATGGAATCGTCATACGACGTTTGGCGACTAAAGACGCATGATCCAGGCGATCTAAAATTGAAAACAATGCAGCAGTATCTCGCGAGTAGCGTGATAGTAAAAAGTACCCAACCTCATCAGGCATATTGAAACCACGCCGATGCGAACGTAACTGTAACGCTAAAAACTTATCTTCATCACTCAAAGGGTGCAGTTGAAAAATCAATCCCCAAGCTAAACGGGAACTTAAGTCAGGAAGTGCAAGTAACAAATTGCCAGGACTTGCATCACCACTGACAATCAACAAAGTATTATTCGCTCTAACTCGATTGTATAGATGAAACAGTGCAGTTTCCCACTCTTTTTTTCCTGCAATAAGATGCACGTCATCAATACACACCAAAGAAAGTGCCTCCAAACCATCGAGTATTTCTGGAGAAAATTCATCTGCTTGTTTTAAAGTCAGGTAAGTGCACGATTCGCTCTGTTCGCTCACCACTCGGCAAACGCTTTGTAACAGGTGTGTTTTACCGACACTACTCCCCCCCCACAAATAGATGAATCTTTCACCCTTCATTTTCGATAAATTTTTTACAGCCTGCACTGCTTCAAGGTTTAACCCGGTCAAATAATTTTCAAATGAAACTCCATCTTGCAAAGTAACGGCCAATGGAAGTTGGGGATGCGATAACCCTCCCGTACGATGAGTTGTTTGGTTCATTTAAAACGTCCTGAAACAGACCGATGCCTCCAGGCACGTATACCCCAATGATAGATATAGTCAAAACCACTCAACAACGTGGTGATCATCACAAAATAAAAAGTGTATTGAATCAGTAGAGAGTCAATATCCACGATACTCAGTGCAGATACCACAACCAATACAAGAGAAATTTGACTGACCGTATTCAATTTACTTAAATAGCTAGGCTTTAATTCATACTCACCAATAATACGGTGGTAAGCATACGCACCTGCCACAATCACTACATCACGCACAATCACAGCAACCACCAACCATAGAGGAATCTCTCCCATCCACCCCAGTGCTAAAAAAGATGAGACCAACAGGAATTTATCTGCAATTGGGTCAAGAATCGAGCCTAAACGTGAAACCCAGCCATAACGCTTTGCCAGAAAACCATCTAACCCATCAGAAAAGCCCGCAATAAAAAACAGCACTAAAACATTCGCATACTGTGCCTCTAAAACCTGCCAGACCAAAATAGGCACAAGACATATACGAAGTACACTAATAATGTTGGGAATATCGCTTCGTGTCACTTAAGGAGCCCCTGATTAAGTCGATCCACACTGCCCTTACACCCGTATATTTTCACTATACAACCCTTCCAGCTCTACCGCAAAAAGTGAAAGTAGTAATCATAATACGCATATTATCAAAAAAAAAATCAACATTTTTTTGGCCTCCTTGCTTGTTTCAGTTGCGGCAGCAACAGTGTACAGGATACTATTTCGCGCAGATAACATCATCCTATTACTAAAAATACAAGACACACGCTATGACCTCAAACTCCAAACCATCAAAAACGACCCAAAATACCTCTTTAAGCTATCGTGATGCAGGTGTCGATATTGACGCTGGAAATCAGCTCATTGAAAGAATAAAACCTCATGCTGCTCGCACCAAACGGCCAGGTGTCATGGATGGTCTTGGCGGGTTTGGTGCCCTATTTGAATTGCCAATCGATCGCTATAAACAGCCGATTCTTGTCTCGGGCACAGATGGTATTGGTACAAAACTCAAGCTCGCCATTGATACCAATAAACACGACACTATTGGTATTGATCTTGTAGCCATGTGCGTTAACGATATTATTGTGCAAGGGGCAGAGCCCCTGTTTTTCCTTGATTATTTTGCCACAGGCCACCTCAATATTGATATTGCCAGTGATGTCATCAAGGGTATTGCCACAGGTTGTGAACAAGCAGGTGCGGCCCTCATCGGAGGTGAAACGGCTGAAATGCCGGGTTTGTATCAAAAAAATGACTATGACGCTGCTGGATTTTGTGTCGGTATCGTTGAAAAATCAAAAATTATTGATGGCAGTAAAACACGCCCAGGTGATGTGCTGATCGGCCTAGCCTCATCTGGTCCACACTCTAACGGCTACTCTTTGATTCGTAAAATTATTGAGGTCAGCGGCGCAACGTTAGAAACACCTTTTGAAGGATCAACACTCGGCGAAATACTGCTGACACCCACCCGTATTTATGTAAAACCCCTGCTTAAACTTCTGGAGCAGATCAAAGTTCATACCATTTCACATATTACAGGCGGTGGCTTACTTGAAAATCTACCCCGTGTTCTACCCCAAGATTGCTGCGCCAATATTGACACACAGGCTTGGCAACGCCCCGCTATTTTTGATTGGTTACAAGAACAGGGCCAAGTGACTAACAACGAAATGCACCGAACCTTCAATTGTGGAATAGGCATGGTCATCTGTGTTTCCCAGGAAAATGCAGATGATGCTCTAAGAATTTTGAACCAACAAGGAGAGCATGCAACTATTATTGGAACAATCATCCCGACACAAGCTGACCAAGAGCGCACGATACTCACCTATTAGCTTTTCAAAGGTTTAGAGCTGTTGTTGAGTATATTCTAAAATGAAACAAAAAAAACTATCCGTTGTTGTGTTGATTTCAGGCAGTGGCAGTAATCTGCAAGCCATTCTTGACGAAATGCAAAAATATGACTTGCCTTTTGAAATTCGTGCCGTCATAAGCAATCATGAAACAGCTTATGGGCTTGACCGTGCGCGTATCGCCAACATTCCAGCCCATACCCTTAACCATAAAAATTTTCCCGACAGAGAGAGTTACAGTCTTGCGTTACAGAGATTGATTGACCAGTTTGAACCCGGGCTCGTGGTACTCGCCGGATTTATGCGTATATTACCTGAAACCTTTGTTAATCATTACATGGGAAGAGTGCTCAATATCCATCCATCATTGTTGCCCGAGTTCAACGGCCTTCACACCCATCAGCGTGCATTGAAGGCAAACGCTATAGAACATGGAGCGAGTGTGCACTTTGTCACCAATGAGCTGGATGGTGGGCCATTAATCATCCAAGCACGTATCCCTGTCAACGAAGAAGATACTCCAGAAACCTTGGCCGCACGCGTTTTAGAAAAAGAACACAAAATTTACCCGTTAGCAATTAAATGGTTCGCACAAAAACAGCTCATAATGAAAGACGGCCAAGCCGTTTTGAATGGAAAAATTCTTGAAAACCCCATTGAATATTCGGACTCACCCGACCATGATTAAGATAAAGATAAAGCAATTTTTCCTGTTTTTCCAAAAAACCCTCTGGCGACTTGATTTAACCCAACTACCCAAGTGGAAAGCAGTTTTATTTAATGCCCTGCGCATAGTTTTAGCTGTAGGCCGTGATGTTGTGGATGGACAGCTTAACTTTCGCGCCATGAGCCTGGTCTACACCACACTGCTCTCTCTGGTTCCCCTACTCGCCGTCAGCTTTTCTGTACTCAAAGGCTTTGGTGTTCACAATCAAATCGAACCTGCGTTGCTCAATTTACTCGCCCCACTGGGTGATAAAGGCCTTGAGATTACAGATAAAATTATCGAATTTGTTGATAATATAAAAGTGGGTGTGATGGGTGCCGTCGGTTTAGGTTTGCTTTTTTATACCGTTGTCGCATTGATGCAAAAAATTGAAAGTGCATTCAACTACACATGGCACGTTCAAAAAAACCGCCCCTTCTCGCAACGCTTCAGCACCTATCTCAGCGTTGTTATCGTTGGCCCAGTTTTAGTTTTTAGTGCGCTAGGCATTACTGCAACAGTGATGAGCCACTCTGTCGTACAACAAATGGCAGAAATCCAGCCGCTGGGTGATTTAATTAGAATCAGTACTAGGCTAGTCCCCTACCTGCTCATTATTCTGGCATTCACCTTTGTTTACAGTTTTATTCCAAACACCAAAGTAAAAATTAAACCCGCTCTCATTGGTGCATTCGTAGCGGGTATTCTATGGCAAAGTACCCATTGGGCATTTGCCACATTTGTCGTCTCCTCCACCCAATACACGGCCATCTACTCTGCTTTTGCAACTCTGATACTCTTTATGATCTGGCTCTACCTTGTGTGGCTGATTCTATTGGTCGGATCAAGCATTGCTTTTTATTGCCAGAACCCTACATTTTTGACAATAGAACGACAAAAACTTCATCTCAGCGCTCGCATGAAAGAACAGCTTGCATTAAGAATTATGTATTTGATTGGTAAAAAATATTATGCCAACCAGCAAGGGTGGTCGGCGACACACCTTGCTGAAAAGCTGAATATGCCGATGGATCGAATTTCACAAGTGCTGGATGCTTTAGAAGAGAATGGTTTACTCACACAAAACTGTGACGATGAACCTATTTATCTACCTTCACAACCATTGGATACCACATTGGTTCTGGATGCATTGAAAGCCGTACGCAGTGCCGGTGAAGGCCATCTACTCAGCCCCAAACGGCTACCAGAGCAACCCGCCATCAGTGCATTGTTAGAACAAGTAGAGTCGTGCCGAAATAGCACATTTGAAAACTATACACTTAAAGATTTGGCTTTGAAAAATACCAGTTCAAAAGCAATCAAAAAAATGTAAAAGTTGTTTGGCAATGATTTTTAGGAGGCTGCCCGAGAGGAGCCTCCTAACAACGTTCCAATTTAATCATCACCAAACAAATCACGCGTATATACTTTATCTTGAACGTCTTTAATATCATCTGCCACCCGGTTTGTGACAATAATATCTGACATTTCCTTAAACTCTTTTAGACTCCGAATGACACGAGAATTAAAAAAATCTTTTTCATGCAGCTCTGGCTCATAAATAATGACCTCAATCCCTTTGGCTTTAACTCTTTTCATGATCCCTTGAATTGATGAGGATCTAAAGTTATCTGACCCACTTTTCATAATTAATCTATAAATACCCACCACTTTAGGGGCAAGTTTTATAATAGAATCAGAGATAAAATCTTTTCGAGTTCTATTGGCTTGCACGATGGCTTCAATCAAGCTGTTTGGCACATCCTGATAGTTCGCTAATAACTGCTTGGTATCTTTAGGCAGACAATATCCACCATAACCAAACGAAGGGTTGTTATAATGATTACCAATACGCGGATCAAGGCCAACGCCCTCTATAATCTGACGTGTATCCAGGTTATGGATCTGTGCATAGCTATCCAGTTCATTAAAATAGGCAACACGCATCGCCAGGTAGGTATTAGAAAAAAGCTTGATGGCCTCTGCTTCCGTTGAATCTGTAAACAGTACTTCAATATTTTTTTTATGTGCACCTTCGAGCAGCAAATTAGCAAATACTTTGGCACGCTCTGAACGTTCACCTACGATGATACGTGAAGGATAGAGGTTATCGTGAAGCGCTTTACCTTCACGAAGAAATTCAGGTGAGAATATAATATTTTTACAGTTGAGTTTTTGCTTGATATTTTTTGTATAACCCACTGGAACCGTTGATTTAATAATCATTACAGCATCGGGATTAATTGCCATCACATCTTTAATTACAGCCTCTACTGAGCGAGTATTAAAGTTATTTTTTTTCGAGTCATAATCTGTTGGCGTGGCAATAATAACAAAGTCAGCTGATTGGTAGGCTTCGTGTTTATCTAAAGTTGCCTTAAAATTGAGGTTTTTATTTCTGAGAAATTCTTCGACTTCTGTATCAGCAATGGGTGATTTTCCAGCTTTTAAATCTTCAATTTTCTCTTTTATTATATCTAGAGCGACCACCTCGTTATGTTGCGCCAACAACATTGCATTTGAAAGCCCGACATAACCTGTTCCCACTACGGTAATTTTCATAAATTAATAAAATTTAATAAGTTAAGTCACTGTCACAAAATGGCGGAGAAGGAGGGATTCGAACCCTCGGTACGGATTAACGTACACACGCTTTCCAAGCGTGCTCCTTAAGCCACTCGGACACTTCTCCAGCAAGGGCGCAAGATTAAACCAGAACCCGATCGCTTGCAATCCCTTTTTATGCTCTAAACTGCCTGAACTAAATAGTTGTGCTTAGATCACTTTAGAAAAGCGTACATCTTTTTTATTACGCATATATTTATCAAATGTCATACAGATATTGCGAATAAGAAAACGTCCGGCTGGAAGCACTGTGATTTCTTGTTCATCATATTGAATTAAACCGTCTTTTTCTAATTGAGCAAGTTCATTTTGTTCAATTGAAAAGTACTCTTTAAACTGGATTGAATACTGTTTTTCGAGCGCAGTTATATTCAAGCTGAACAAACAAATTAATTGAGTAATGACATCACGACGTAACTGGTCATCATCAGAGAGCTCCATGCCGCGAAATATGGGTAGTTGGTTCGCATCAATTTTTTGATAATAGCTTTCGATATCTTTTTCATTTTGGCTGTAAGTATTTCCAACCATACCAATAGAAGTCACACCTAAACCAATAAGATCACAATCGGCATGTGTTGAGTAACCTTGGAAATTTCTATAAAGCGTACCTTCGCGTTGCGCAATGGCTAACTCATCATCCGGCTTGGCAAAGTGATCCATACCAATATAAACATACCCTGCCGCTGTCAGGCGCTCATTAACCATCTGCAATATATCCAGTTTTTCAGCAGCGGATGGCAGGTCAGCTTCATTGATACGACGCTGAGGTTTGAAAAGTTCAGGCATGTGAGCATAATTAAATACCGACATTCTGTCGGGGTTCAGATCAATTGCTTGATCAATCGTTGAAGAAAAGCTTTTAACTGATTGAAAAGGAAGGCCATATATCAAATCAAAACTGATCGATTTATAACCTAGACGACGTGCTTCTTTCAAGGTGCTTAACGTTTGACTGGTCGGCTGAATACGATTCACTGCTTTTTGTACCTGAGGAACAAAATCCTGCACCCCCAGACTCATCCGGTTAAAGCCGATTTCACGCAACAAAGCCATGGTATCGTGCCGAACTTCTCTAGGATCAATTTCAATAGAGTACTCCCCACTGTCATCATCACATAGATTAAAGTGCTCCCCCGTCACGCGCATTAACTCACGCATTTCATCATGACTGATAAAAGTCGGTGTACCACCGCCCCAGTGTAGCTGGGTAACTCGGCGTGAACGATCAAACAGTTTCCCTTGCATAGCAATCTCTTTATGCAGGTACTCCAGGTATGGAGCTGCTTTGGAACGATCTTTCGTGGCTATTTTATTACAACCACAAAAAAAACAGATCGTGTCGCAAAATGGAATATGAAAGTAGAGTGATAAAGGACGGAGTGTCGTTTCATTATTTGTTTTTTCAATACAAGCAAGGTACTCAGACTCACCAAACCTTTTATGAAATTCGATTGCTGTTGGATATGAAGTGTAACGCGGCCCCGATTTGTCGTAACGACGAATCAATTCCAAATCAAAAACAAGTGATTGGTCCATTGTTATACGCCCTGCTTAAAACTAGCTAAAAAAACAGAACTATACCACAGCAAAATGAATATTCACCTGTCCAGAGATCAAACACAATTCACTCAATCACCGTATATATATACTTCGTAAGCTACTCACTCCCCAGCCTGATTTTTGTTACACTTAAAATTTAAATCTCAGCTAAAAACAACATAGGGTCATGAAAAAAAATAAATTTATCGGTGTTATATCTGATACCCATGGCCTCGTTAGGCCTGAAGCCATTTCGGCCATGCAAGGGGCTGAGCTGATTATTCATGCTGGAGATATTGGTGGAGAAAATATTATTCAGCAATTCTCAGAAGTGGCGCCCATGATGTATGTACGTGGAAATACGGACTGCTGCTCTTGGTCACATCAACATGCTCCTGAAGTTGATGTCATTCAATATGAGAATTTTTATTTTTATGCCATTCATATTCTAAGAGAAATTGATGTTGACCCTGCCGCGGCCGGTTTTGATGTTGTGATCAGCGGGCATACTCATACACCACAGATTGAATATAAAGATACTGTGCTTTACATCAACCCTGGAAGCTGTGGCCCTCGGCGCTTTGACCTACCCGTTTCAGTCGGGCATATTGAGATCACACCCACAGGTTTAAAAGCTCAAATTCTCGAGTTGCTGCCATGTTAAATAGACTGTTCAAGAAAACGGACAACCAGAAAAGGATTAAAATAAATAGAGAAAACAGTGTAAAAATCTCTCTTAAACCATTGATTAAACTAAGCCATCAAGCACGGTTTTTATCGCTTGGTACTCGTCGAAAAGTCAGTAGTTCATTATCAGGAAACTACGCTTCTTCATTTAAAGGGCGTGGCATGGATTTCGATGAAACACGTATTTATCAGCCAGGGGATGATATTCGCAGCATGGACTGGCGTGTGACTGCTCGCACAGGTAAGCCACACACCAAAATATTCAAAGAAGAGCGTGAACGCCCCGTTTTTTTTGTTACAGACCTCAGTGCCTCCATGCACTTTGCAACACGCGGATCATTTAAGTCAGTGATTGCAGCACAGGCTACCGCTTTATTAGCATGGGCAGCCGCAGATCATGGTGATCGTGTTGGAGGTGTTATTTTTACAGATGAGCAACACATTGAGTTGCCTCCAAAAGCTCGACAGCATGGCGTATTATGTTTACTGAAAACGCTGGAAAAACTAGACTCAACCACAGACAACGACTCATCAGCTATACAAACACAAAACTTAACCAAAGCACTCAACCGGTTAAGAAAAATTACCCACCCTGGCAGTTTGATCTTTATTTTGAGTGATTTTTATCATCTCAATGAAGATGCTGAACGTCATTTCAGCGACCTGTCTCGGCATAATGATATTGTTGGCATATTAATACGTGACCCACTGGAAATGAGCCCCCCTCCGCCCAATTGTTACAGTATCAGCAATGGCCAAAATATATCTGTGTTTGATACCAGCAATAAAAACCTTCAAGAGAAATATCGTACTTACTTTCAAGATAAACATGACTCTGTTAAGCGTATTTTTCGAAAACATCGTGCGCGTTTAATTGAGCTTTCAACTCACGAAGATGTTTTTGAAACTTTGCGTCGAAAACTTAATGCCTGAATTTAACCCATAATTCCCAACAAATTTATTCAGGTTAAATATTTCAGACGTATATCACACTAAGCAAGGTTTACCCTGATATAATCAGGGTAATTAAACTATGCACCAAGGAATGTGATCATGCTTAAAAAAACGGCGACCACCATTGTAATATCAATTCTGTTGTCTCTCTTTTTTTATTCATCCACTGTATCTTCAGCTAACAAGGCTCTTCGCTTTCAGATGCCTGGAACCGAAGGGACTGTAGATTTAGCCAATTTTCATGGCAAAGTTGTCTATCTCGATTTCTGGGCATCATGGTGTATACCGTGTCGCAAGTCATTTCCCTGGATGAATACACTTCAAGCTCGTTACAAAGATAAAGGGCTGGAGGTTATTGCCATTGCCCTTGATGAGTCTCCTAGAGATGCGATTGCATTCCTAGAGACATACTCAGCTAATTTTACCATTGGGTTTGATCGGGAAGGGAAATCTGCCGAAGCTTATGGAGTCAAAGTAATGCCCACCTCGTACCTGATTGACAAAAAAGGTTTTATCATAAAAACCTATCAGGGTTCACCTAAAAAGTACCAGAGAGAAATTGAGGCCACCATTGAAAAATTGGTGGCAGAATAATGATGAATATATTTAGAATTACTTTGGCAGGCATGCTGCTGACAACATTGCAAGCCTGTGCGGCGTTTCAAACTGAATCTGTAAAACCATGGCAAAAAGGAGTGCTGACTGAAGAAGCCATGCAGCTGGATGCCGACCCTATTGAGAGTTATGTTGATGATCATATTTATTTCAGCAAAGAGGCTTCTACTGGCGGCAGAGGTATCGGCGGTGGTGGCTGTGGGTGTAATTAACAAGGACTGTTAAAAATAATCATGAAATCAATTCGTAATAAACTGGCCATCGCCGCTTGTACGGTATTATCCCAAGGTGCGCAACAGGCAAATGCTACTGAAATAGATACATCTTATCTTTTTTATAGTGAAGCTGATGATCGAGTCACCGTTAATAAAATCATCACCAAAACCAAAACACCTCTGGGAGATAATGACGTAATATCGCTGGAAGCTGTTTACGATACTGTGACCGGAGCCACGCCCACGGGAGCTGTTAAATCAGTGAGCACCGTGTCGGTCACCACCCCCTCTTCTGGAGGCAGTGGTTTCAAAACAGCCGCCGGCACACCTGATCTGGTTGAGTTTAATGATACTCGTGTAGGCATTGACGTAGGCTGGGTGCATCGCCACAGCAGAACATTCAAAATGAACTACGGTGCCAGCGTGTCTCTTGAGAGTGACTATGAATCTTACGGTGGTAGCCTCATATTTGATAAAGAAACATCTAACCGCAACCTCACCTTCAGCGCCGGTATTGCAGGCGCCTATGACACCATTTCCCAGCGTTCAGGGCAAACCCCCAAACCGATGGGTGATGTCCAGGAAAATTCGGGCAACCCAGAATTTTTTGGAAAGGGAAATAAACGTAGTTATGAGGCACTGCTGGGCATCTCTTCAATCACCAATCGTCGCACCGTAACACAACTAAACTACACCATCAGTTCCACAGAAGGCTATATGACGGACCCTTATAAATTAATCAGTATGACAGATAGTGGTGGTGTTGAAGAGAAACGTTATTACGAAAGTCGACCTGAAAACCGTCTGCAACAGACGCTGTACAGCGCCTTGGTGCATCAACTGAAAAATAAAAACACTATCCACTTATCCTATCGTTTTTACCTGGATGATTGGGATATTACCTCTCATACTTTTGACTATAAGCATCGTATAAAATTCACCAAAAATTACTATCTGGAGCCTCATATACGCCTCTATACTCAGACGGCTGCTGACATATTCCAGAGCAGCCTGGATAATAATCAACCGTTACCAGAATATGCGAGCGCCGACTATCGCCTAGATGAAATCAACAGCGTAACTCTGGGAACTAAATTTGGCATGCCAGCCTGGGGAGGCACTCTGAGATTCCGTCTGGAATATCTCTATCAATCATTTGCTGAGGCGGAATTTAATACTAACAAGGCGGTAATTTTTCAGGCCAGTTACAAGAAAGAATTTAATTAGAGAGAGTCTTGCCTCCTAGACTGACTAAAGAAAAAGGTTACTGGCGCGGATTTTTCCACGCCATGGCCAGCCCCTGTGAAATCCTGTTCGCAACTGAAAATCGCTCTCTAGCCAGAGAGCTTTTACAACAAAGCTATACCGAAGCAAAACGCATCGAAAAAAAATTCAGTCGCTACCGTGCAGACAACTGTATTTACCAAATAAATCAAAGTAACGGCACCCCCGTTTTAGTGGATAAAGAGACTGCCCATTTACTCAATTTTGCCGAGCAATGTTATCAACTCAGTGAACACAAGTTTGATATCACATCTGGGGTGCTGCGTGAAGTCTGGACGTTTGATGGCAGTGACAATATTCCCGACTCAACCGCTGTTGAAGCCATCTTGCCACGTATCGGTTGGAGTAAGGTCAAATGGTTTGAATCAACAATCACCCTCCCCACTGGAATGGAAATTGACCTGGGTGGTATTGGTAAGGAATACGCTGTCGATCAGACGGCCAAATTGATCTTCAAGAGACTAAAGACGGGAGTACTCATCAACTATGGCGGGGATTTATACGCTCTGGGCCCACAACAAAATGGAGAGCCATGGGGCGTAGGAGTTGATGATCCAGAAGCAACCGGAGTCAAGCAAATTGGCGCAGTCAATCTATCAAAAGGCGGACTGGCAACCAGCGGTGATGCACGGCGCTACTTGCTTAAAGAGGGTGTTCGTTACAGTCATATTCTGGATCCAACGACTGGCTGGCCGGCTCCGGATACCCCCAAAGCCATTACCGTTATTGCTAATACCTGCTTGGAAGCTGGAATGCTCTCAACCATGGCGATGTTGCAGGGCAGCCAAGCTCGTAGTTTTCTTGAAGCTCAGGAGGTTGATTTTTGGTGCCTTTAAGAAAACATTGGATCCTCTCCAGCAACGTTTTCGTCAATTTTATTCACTCCATCAGGATAATGTTCATCATCTCGAGTCAATACTTTAGGATTCTGCACACCAAAATATGAGTACATCGTTGCAGCAATGGCAGTCGGTTCAAAATCATAACTATCTTCAGTCGGCCTGGTAAACTGGCGGTTCTGTTTTGAATCACCAAAACGCTCTGTTTTTCCAACAATTTTACCTAACGTACCCGGACGAATATCCTTACCACCAAAGGTATAAAGGTTTTGATTATTGCCATGATCCCAACCCCTGGAATTGTTCAAGTTAACATTACGACCAAAATCACCGAATACATTGATAATAATGTTTCCTGTGCTGGTGCCATCAGGACGAGTTGCGTATTTAATATGTTTGGTTGCAGCGCGCAGGGTTGTCATTAAAGACTCCATTCGGTCGGTATACTCATCAATGGCAGAGTCATGATCATCCCACCCCCCCAAGCCACCACCCACTGTAATAAACAAACTATCAGGGTTAGCAATAGCCAATGTGACAGCCGCTTTCACCCTATCTCTATGGGGGGTATCAGGGTATTGCAAAACCCCGTCTTCTCCCGCATCAACATCCCCCTCGGGAAGCCCCGGAAGCGGCGTATCATTAAGCGCTGTGGCAAACTCTCCAATAAGTTCTTCCATATCCCTGCGTGTTTTGAAGCCATCAAATGCTTTAGAGTAGCGCTTGTTAATACCCTCAATGTTCATCTGTGAAACCAGACTTTCCAGCTCAGCATCAAAATTATTTCGATTATAACGAGTATCACGACTATAGGGGTTATCAAACCTTTGGTTCAAGCTGATATAACGCATTGCCAATGGCAGTGGGTTGTTTTTATCGCTCATAAAAGCGGTCGAAGCCCCCTCAAATGAAACAAATGGCAACCTATACTCATCTATTGGTTTATTAAGCAAATTGTCGCGATTTTTGTACAAAACTGCGGCGAGGGTAGTGCCCATACCTGGGCTATTATTGATATCCAGATTTCCCGTAAGACAGGAAAAAATGCTGGGTCGGTGTGAGCGAGTATTATTTTTACGGCGATAAACAGTTCGGTAAATTGACATATCTTCTGAGGCCAACATATCTTCCATGGCATCACCCCCTGCATCACTCCACAGTCCATTACGCGTTATTCCCCTCACTTCATCCGTTGTCGGCTCTAATAATCTGCTCGGGTAACGGTTCTGTGAGTTAGCATCAATATCTTCAATATTGGTCAAATTACCTGCCAGTTCGGAAGCCCCTCCATAAAGAAAGATATTAATAACCTGTGGCATAACAGCTGGGGCTAAAAAGTTGACCTCATCAAGCATCGGTGCTGCCGCTGCTCGTTTGATGAATGAGTCATTGAAAAACATTGCAGGCAGACTGGCAGTCGCACCCAATGCACCCATTGATTTAATAAAGTTTCTTCTTCTCATGGGGGTGTCCTTAGTTAATCACTTTGAAATAATAGGATTCAGGCAGTCTGGAAATGTAATCAAAAGTCAGTCTGGCAAAATCATCAATAGCCCAACTTTTAAATGCCTCATTACCATTCTCCATGATTAGATACTCGGCATCACGGGCAATATTGGTCAATGCAGTCTGTTCAGCACTACTTGCTCGGCGTGAAGCCACAGTTAAAAACAGATAATCAATATACTCATTGATGCTCATGCCCTCTACAATGGCAAACATTTTTTGTGTTTTTTCGTACTGAAGCTGCTCTTCAGTTGTTGCACTGTCATCCCGCTCACCTACGGCAACAACCCCCAACCCTTTATTCCAACGCCCTATTTCAGAAGTAAGCAGCGTCTCCCTGTATCCTTTGTGATGGTTGGAAAAACTCAGTGAATCCATCGGAATACCAAACAACCGACCCAGCTTTAACGACATAGTAGGCCAGCTCATTTCATTCAAATAAGTATTACTCACAAACTCTCCTGCTTGAGCTGATACCATCCCTCGAAATATATTTATGTGTGGATTCCATTTAAGTCGGTGCGCAGTACCGAAAAAATTCTCTTCAAATGATTTAGGGCGCTCCGTATTCAATAGGTATTCACGAGAAAACAGTATTCCCATGAAAATTTGCTGGAACGTCACAGGATTAGCATCAGCAATGGACTTCACTATTTGTAAGCGATCCGCATTGCTGCGCCCTGCAAAGAAATACTCCACCAGAACAGTGATCACCCGCCCAATCACTAATGGGTGATTTGCAATCACACTATAAAAATCTTTACAGCTGGTCACATAATAGGAATCAAGCACTAACTGGGGTTCGGTATTGGGGTCACCTGTGAGCTGCAGTTCATAGTTGTTAGCTTCATCTGTAAGATACCAATCTTGGCAAGCAATAGAAGCCCGTGCAACATCTTCATCCCGGTCGAACAATCCCAGATAAATCTCAATCATTTCACGGGTATTATCTTCCGGCGAACGGAAACGACGCCAGTTTTCCTGTGTGAGCTGATGGCGTAAAATAGTCTGCCGAATTGTGACATCATTGCGCAGGTCATAGATCAGTTTGTCATAGACTTTTTTAACATCATTAATACCAGCACTCTCAATTTCCTCCGCCGGAGAGAACAATATCGTGTTAGCAAGGTGCCAGGCAATCCAGTGATCGAACATATCCTTACTCAGGGGGTACTGATATATCTGAGCTAACGGACGTTCCTTAGCTTCTCTATTCCTGCTAAAATTGAATCGTGCTTCTATTCCAGCCTCGTTATCACCATTGATCAGCATGTCTTGCTGCTTTTTAACATCCTCTTCTAAAGGTTCGGATAGCGCTGTTTTTGTGGAAGATATAAAACCACGTTCCTCCTTCAGCGCCAATGTACCCATCCCTTTGGAAATATCAAAAAAATCAGCAACAGCAACACCACGATACATGGTGCCCAGTAATTTATTAGCCACCCGATATTGCTCTTCGGCATCAAGACTGGAAAACTCCTGATCAGAAAGCGGAGTGGCATAACCGACGATCTGAAACTCCTCTTGCAAAACCTTGCTAGGAAGCTCTACTTCACAGCCGGACATCAATACAGCTAAAGGTAAAAGGCTGACAAACAAATATTTAATGCGCATGTGATTCCTTTATTAATAATTTAACCATCTACACAACTAATTATGTAACTATGAATAACTATAACTATGGAATACTAAAAATTATGTGTATGCCCTCACAAATTTCAAAAATACATTATTCATATTCTGGTCAGCGAATATTCATATTGAAAGAGGTAAAGCTATGGAGCTAAAGTCGGCTGATTTTAGTTTTTCTTTATATATTTAAGATCAAGATCAGCGGCGGAGTATCGACCTACTGGGATTCATCAATCGGTTGCAAATACTTCATAGACACCCACCCGATATTTCCAGAAGGAAGTTCTACTTTAACCCAACCTAACAGTGAGGATATCTTTGTTAAAATGTGACCTTTTTTTACTTTTTCAATGATATCAAGTCCTACTACCGGAGCTTTTCTGACATTCAATGTGTCTGCTGTAACGATATAACTTTTTGTTAAAAAATCTGTCTTGTTTGATTTTACACCAGGTAAAATAGCTTCACGTTCTTCGGCTAACATATTGCTTTTATTAGCCAATAATCCTTTATCTTCTTTGAGTTCTTTGATAACTTTATTTGAGACCGTTTGAAGTGCTTTTGACCGATCCTTGCTGTTGTACATATCACCTTCAGCGTGCCCGCTAAAACTTCTTTTCTCTTCTCCTGTAACAGAATCTTTAAATAAAACAATTAACTGACTTTTTTCTGTTTTATTATCTAAATAAATTTTCGTAAAAAGTGTTCTTTTTTGGTTTTCCGACACCATATTTTCATATTCATTTACAGTGATAACTTTCATATTGTAAATTTTCATCAAGTCACCAAACTCAATATCAATATCAGATAGTGATGTACTCTTTTTTACAACTAAAAAGTCATAGTTTTCAAAGGTAAAATTATTGGGCTCCGCTAATTTGTTCTGCGGAGTACTCGCACAAGAGAGAGTTAAAAACGCTGTTACCAACATTGTTATCACTCGTGCCATAAAATGATTCATTATTGATCGATTTTTCAACATAACTTTCTCGTTTTCATTGGAAGTATTGCCTTTAAGATAGCTGAAAAATAGCTTTGTTGCTATGAATTCCAGAGTAAGAATATTAAACACTTATTTTTTCAGGTCGATATCAAAGTATTAAGTTCAGATGAAACAATCAAAAAGGAGTGTATCAGTTATGAAAAAAACAGTGTGGGACAGACTTCACTATTACGATTTTTTCTAAGTTTGAGTATAGAACTATAACGAGTTACTCATATTCATGATAAAAGAATTCGATATATCAAGCCTTGCGACCGACCCTAAAGGTTTGCAACAATTAAGGCAGAGCAACGCAAAAGAACAAACCCCTGAAACACTTAAAGCAGCCGCTAAACAGTTTGAATCCATATTCATGAATATGATGCTGAAGAGCATGAGATCTGCAAGTTTGGGGGATGGAATTTTTGATACTGATCAGAGCAAACTTTTTCAGGGAATGCTCGACCAGCAACTCAGTTCATCATCGAATAGTGGTTACAATCTGGGGTTGGCTGAGATATTAATCAGACAACTCTCAGTGACTGCGGGTTTCGATACACAGGTATCACCAAATTCAACACATGAGCTTAAACCCCCACAGCGGCCTCCAGCTTCAGTCACACCCATCGATCAATCTAAACCTGCCCCTGCCCCTGCATCTAAAATCACAACAGCGGCCTTTGAGTCGCCCGCAGAATTTGTTCGTGATTTATGGCCATTAGCCCAGCAAGCAGGAGAGAAGCTAAACATTTCACCACAAGCAATTTTGGCACAAGCCGCTTTAGAAACAGGCTGGGGAAAATCGGTTATCAAGCATTCAGATGGCAGTAACAGCTTTAATTTATTTGGCATCAAGGCCAATGCTTCATGGCAAGGAGAGAGAGCCACTGTTTCAACGCTGGAATATAAGGATGGCATCGCCGAGCGTGAACGAGCACAGTTTCGTTCCTATTCGTCGTATAACGAAAGTTTTGACGACTATGCAAAATTTTTAAAAGAAAACCCTCGATATGCCGAAGTATTAAAAGTGGGACGCAGCTCACAAAGTTTTGCGACTGCGTTGCAGGAGTCCGGTTATGCCACTGACCCAGCCTATGCCCAAAAAATTATGGCAGTCATGAAAAACAGCGCGTTTTCTGCAGTTTTATAATATAGTGGGGTCAGATGTATGGCGAGCATTGGAATGTTTGGTGCGGGTATTGCGGGGCTAAATGCAAACCGGCGAGCCCTCGACATCACAAGCAATAATATTGCAAATGTAAATACTGAAGGCTATAGCCGTCAGCGTGCTAACTTTTCTCTGGAAGGCGAGCTGCCGGAGGTTAATGCCAGACGCTCTTATGATAGCTTTATCAGCAACCAAGTCCGTAGCAATACTTCAAGCACCAGTTATCTAAAAAGCTTTTCTGAACTTTCAGGCCAGGTTGATAATAACCTCTCCGATGCACAGGCTGGAATTATGCCGGGTATGCAGCGATTTTTTAATGCCATACAAACCGTATCAAATGATCCCGCATCCCCCACCGCACGCCAAACATTATTAAGTGAAGCAGAAACTCTGGCCGGTAATTTTAACTCGCTTGGTGAGCGATTGGATCAACTTAACAATGGCCTTAATGGCAAGTTAAATACCTTAACGGGGAAAATTAATAGCTTGTCTGGCGGCATTGCTGATATTAATCAACGAATTTTTAACACTCAGGCAAGCGGACTCTCCGAGCCTAATACTTTACTCGACCAACGAGACCAGATGATTCAAGAGCTGTCAGAACTGACTCAGGTGACAACTGTTATACAAAAAGATGGAGCCATGAATGTATTCATCGGCAGCGGTCAAGCCGTAGTGGCTGGTTTTGATTCTTTTAATTTAAGCACAGAACGCAACGGTTTTGATCCATCTCAGTCAGAAATTATGATTGATTCTGCAGGCGGAAAAGTAAATATCTCTGACTTGATGAGAGGCAGCGGAGAGATCGGGGGTGTCCTTGATTTTCGCAGCCAAGTACTCAACGACACTCGCAACACACTGGGTATGATGGCCATAGGTGTGACCTCTGCATTTAATGAACAAAATCGGGCAGGTATTGACTTGAACGGTCGAGCAGGAGGTGATTTTTTCACACCAATCGACCTATCCAGCATCAGTGTATTAACGCATGAAAGCAACCGAGGCAGCGCAATTATTGATGCTTCAATTTCTGACCCTAATCAGCTGACAGGCAGTGATTATTCACTGGAACGAACGACTGAAGGCTATCAACTGACTCGTATGTCAGATCAGCAAGTTACAAAGCTAAGTCAATTTCCTGCCAATCCAGAAACAATTGATGGCGTTGAGTTGAGTCTCAATTCGGGTGGTATGGCGATCGGTGACCGCATGTTGATACAGCCGACTCGCAATGCAGCGACGACTATGGGGGTCGCTATCACTAATGTGAACGATATTGCAGCGGCGGCACCTTTAGTGAGTGCCGCTGCGTTTGAAAATACGGGCGCAGGGGTTGCAGGCGATGCAAGCATTGCTGATTCAACAACATTTATTGCCGGTAATTACACGGTACAGATGGCCACTCGTTCAGGTGCAGTTGCAGATGCGGGCGCAACACATGGCACGATTGTGGATAATGGTAACGATAGCGATCTACAGTATGAATTAAAAATTAATGATGTTCCCATTTATATTCAAAATGAAGCGGGAACCGCATTGGCAGACCTGGGTGCACTCAGTGCTGAGATTAATCTTGATACAGCCAATACAGGCGTAAAATCTTATGTTGATAATGGTCAACTTTTTCTAGCCAATGATCCCCCCTCCCCTCGTGCCATCAGCGTAACAGAAACTTTATCCACCACAAACGGTACTATTGAAGATGGCGATACCATCACAGGTTATTTCGGAGCGACTCTGACAGGACAAAGCAACCCTGAAGTCACTACGACTTTCAACAAAGATGCAGACAGTTATATTGTATTTGATGACACAAACACTCCAATCACAAGCAGTGCATACGTAACGGGATCAGAGATCACGTTCAATGGCATATCAACATCTGTCACGGGGTTTCCAAATTCGGGAGATACTTTTAGTGTAAACCTCAATCAAAGTGGCGTAGGTGATAACCGCAATATAATGAAAATGGCAGACTTGCAATCACTTCAAATGATGAACAGCGGCACCACAACTTTTGGAGATGTTTATGGCCAAATGGCCAGTAAAGTGGGCTCCAATACACAACAGGCCAATATAAATTTGGAGACACAATCCGCCCTGCTTGTTCAAAGCCAGCAAGCCAGAGATGCCAAGTCAGGTGTTAATCTGGATGAGGAGGCGGCAAACCTGATGCGCTATGAGCAAGCCTACCAAGCTTCTGCCCAGGTCATCAGCGTAGCTAATTCGATGTTTGATACTTTACTTAATGCAGTCAGGTGATCGCAATGCGCATATCTACCCCTCAATTTTATCAACAACAAGGTCGAACAATCAGTGACCTTCAATCAGCATTAAATCAAACACAGATGCAGCTCAGCACGGGGCAAAAATTTTCGAAAGCCTCAGATGATCCTATCGCTGCCGCAAGTATTCTTAAACTCAATCAAGCCATTGAGTCAACCAACCAATATCAAACCAACTCAAATCTTTTAAAAAACCGCCTTTCATTTGAAGAGAGTGTGCTTGATAGCGTGGGAAATAATTTACTGCGGGTAAAAGAGTTGACGTTGCAAGCCAACAACGCCACACAAACACCTGAAACGCGTGCAATGATTGCAACAGAGCTTCGCGAAACCCTTGATGCACTTCTTGATTTAGCCAACAGTAAAACAGCCAATGGTGAATACCTGTTTTCAGGATTCAAGAGCCAAACACTGCCTTTTAGCCGTGAAGCCGATGGCTCATTTAAATATAATGGTGATGAAAATCAGCGTTTCTTACAAATCAGCAATACACGACAAATTGCAATCGGCCATAGTGGTAGCGAGGTTTTTCGTGCCATAGATACTGGCAATGGTACTTTTGAAGTCGGTGCTGCGGCATTAAATCAAGGATCCGGTATCATTGACCCGGGCACCGTTGTCAATTCATCTGCGTATGATAGTGATCGTTATCAAGTCACAATGGCAGTCAATGCATCAGCGACTGCCGATGGCGCAGTGGGCACGATTACTGACGGTAATGTCGGCAATACATTAGAGTATGAACTACGAATTAATGGCTCGCTTGTATACAGCCAAAATGAAGGCTCTGCCCCACTGAGCAATTTATCAGAGCTTGCTGATTTTATTAATGATGAGAGTGCCACCACGAGTGTTAGAGCCTATGTTGATAATGACAAGTTGCTACTCTCAAACATTCCTCCTCGCTCAGAGCCGATCGAACTCAGTGAAACACTCAATACAACGGCCGGAGCGCCAGAAGATGCAGATCGCATGACCGGCTATTTCGGATCAATACTCACAGGGGCATCTGGAGCAAGTAATACAATTACTTTTGAAAATGAAGCCAACAGCTATGTTGTAACCAGCAGTAGTGGCAACGTTGTTTCAAGTGGAGATTATCAATCAGGGCAGGCCATATCGTTCTCAGGAATTCAAACAGAAATTAGTGGCCAACCTGAAACAGGTGACCAATTCACCATCAATCCATCTTCCAGGCAAGATATTTTTACAACCATTGACAAGTTAATTACAACACTTGAAAGCTCAGAAGGTGCAACACTGAATAACGGTGTTAACAGTGCACTCACCAGCCTGGATAAAGCCATGACCAACATCAGCATGGTTCGAACCAGCACAGGCACTCGCCTTTCAACGGTTGAAAATCAGCAAAGCAGTAATGAGGATTTTCTGCTCAATATGAAATCTCAGGTGTCAGAACTAAAAGATATTGATTATGCTGAGGTCATATCGCGCTTTCAAGCACAACTGACAGGGCTTGAAGCGGCTTACCAATCATTCACAAAAGTTCAGGGGCTGTCACTGTTTAACTATATTCGATAGCCCCTTTTGGAAATAGGTTTTACTTGGTTTGTTTCTGGTCCAGACTATGAATCATTTTAATTAACTCTGCCTCTTCTCTGGCCAAGTGACATTGCGAAATCAGCTCATCAACTGATGCTCCCTCTTTTACTCGGACAATTGCAGATTGATAGAGCTTTTCAACATCACCAATAACAAGAGGAACAGAGGCACGTTGTGTCGCTTGTTGTTCAATGATCTTTTGCTGTTTTTGAGACATAGCATCCAGATGCTGACTCATGCCGAGCGCTCCCAGACTCAAAGCGCTCATATCACTTTGTAAACTCTTTATGCGCTCCTCTAAACGCTGCCCTTTTTTCCACTGGACATAAAGTCCTCCCAGAAGTACGGCCAGTGATACAGCGAATAAAATACAAATAAAACTATGCATAATTTAGGCTAAACATATTCATCAATAGCATGGTTGCTTTTATTGATTTTCTTTTGGCCTTTTTCAGGCTTGGGTCCAGATCGTTTTTTAAGTGGACGGTCGTGCAGTTTTTTACGAGGCCCAGTTTTTTGCCCAGGGCGCTTAGGCCATACAGGCCCCACAGCATCGACTTCACCTGCCATTACATATCCGCCATATCACTCCACTCTTCTGTGGTCAGCAACTTACCAAGATCAACCAGAATCAGCAACTTATTTTCATGGTTGCAAACACCCTGAATATATTTTGCACTATCGTCATTACTGACTGAAGGCGTACTTTCTATATCCGAGGCATGCAGATAAACCACCTCTGCAACACTGTCCACTAAAATACCCACCACTTTTTTGCCCGTCTCCACAATAACAATTCGTGTTGAATCATCATTCTCTTTTTGCATCAAGCCAAAACGCTGACGTGTATCAAGCACCGTGACAACATTACCGCGTAAATTAACAATTCCTAATACATAGGCAGGCGCGCCTGGAACGGGTGCAATATCCGGAACACGCAACACCTCCTGCACTTGCATCACATTAATACCGTAGGTCTCTCCATCCATACAGAAAGTCACCCATTGAGTAACAAGGTCATCTGATGCATTTTGTGTGTTATTTGCTGTGGTTGCTGCCTGATTCATTTTTTACTCCTGATTTATGTAAAAACTTAGTACATCGTAATCACTCATAAGGAACGATCACGAAATAATTGATTCCTTCTCATGCTTGTTATTTGATAAGGAACGTGCAAACTCATCGGGATCCAGCAATGCACACATCTGCTCGATGGCGGTGCCACAGAGCCAGGGGCGCTTGCTTTGCGTTGTTCGCCATTGCACCTGATCAGGCTGCAATGTCAATGTACCTGCAATAGAATCACAAGCAAGCCCCCAATTAGCATCATCAATAAGTATAATATTCTGTAATCGGTCTTTAATGGGTTTAACTTTATAGTGCATCGGTGTCACAAAATTAAGAACATCAATAATTTTCACATGTTTGCCTTGATGAATCATGACACCAAGGTACCAAAGCTTATGACCAGGCATCGGTGTTAAACGTACTGAGTTCCAGGCCAGAATTCCATTTGACTTAATCAATGGAATTGATAGCTTTAGCCCACCCGCCATAAACAGCAAACTTTCAAACTGTGTCTGAGCCCATGAGGGAGTCACTGTTTTTCTTTCGACTACCAGTTCTTTTTTTTCTACGCTGGATGGCTCTAAAACCTGACGCAGGTTTAGATCAACCGGCTCCAGGCCTGCCCTGTCGGGTTCAGGAAAAACTTCTTGCAACAAAGAGTCAAGATAAACTTTGAGCACATCCTTTTGAGCCACTGGTTTCATCCGGCTTTGCGCATGTTTATTGACTTCAACAATGCCTGAAATGCGATCACCCCTTTTGCTCTGGGCACCATAAATGAAAGAGGCTGACCTGCCTGGCTTGCTTCACGAAACAAGGTATCAATGGGGATAACTTTATTCCATAGGTTTTTCTTAAAATTGTCACGTAACACTCTTAATGTTTTGACAGAAGCTCGTGTACGACGATCAAACATCGTCGGCACAATGATGTATGGCAAAGATTTTTTTCTTGATTGATTAATCATGGCCAATGTGCGCTCCATACGCTCAAGACCCTTGACAGCCAAAAATTCAGTTTGTACCGGAATTAACAGTAAATTGCAGGCGGCTAGTGCATTCACCATCAACAGCCCCAGGATGGGTGGACAGTCTATTAAGACGTAATCGTAATCTGATTCAACGGTTTTGATGGCATGCTGTAAAATCAACCCTTTTCCAGGCCGAGTTCCCATCTGCCTCTCTAAAGTAGCTAGTGCCGGTGAGCCACAAAGAATATCAATTTGCTCAAAATCAGTTTTGTTGACTAACGGTTTGATGCAAGCTTTTTCGTCAATAAAGAGTGAATAACATCCTGTCTCTATTTCATCTGGCTGATAGCCAAGATAGGCAGTTAATGAAGCATGGGGATCCAGATCAACTAATAAAACACTCTTTCCCTGTTGAGCCAAAAGCCCTGCTAAAGAGATCGTTGTTGTGGTTTTCCCGACCCCTCCTTTTTGATTTGCAATCGCCCAGACGATCACAGCTTAGTCCTTAGTTGTTCCGTTAAAATTCGCTGAACCCGTTCATCAGCTAAAACAACTAATACGATCCGACGGTTTTTACTACGCCCTATAGCAGTATCATTTGAAGCAATCGGGCGATAGGGCCCGTAACCAATAGCGGCCATTCTTGAGGGGTTCACCCCAGTTTGTGTCAGTAGCTGAACAACACTCGCGGCACGTGAAGCCGACAACTCCCAGTTAGATGGAAAAATAATTGTTTTTATTGGAATAGAGTCGGTGAAACCCTCAACATGAATTGGATTTTGATAGCTTTTCAATATAGAAGAGAGTGATTTAAGAATTTTTACTGCAGCAGGCTGAAGAGTTGCCATTGCACTGGGAAAAAGAAGGCTGCTTTTTATATCAATTTCAATCCATAAATCATTACGGGTAATCTCGATATCACCATTTTCAATAAAGTCACTTAATGTCCCCTCAATCAGACTTGAAATATCGTTTAATGCTTCTTTTCCTTTTTGATGATCTGCTTCTGTCTGGTTTTTATCAAGATTTGGAATTTGAGGCAGTGATAACAGGCCGCTGCCTTGACCGTCACCTATAGTGGAAATACTGCTCAGCCCTTCTCTTGAAACTTGTCCAACCTGAATCGGCTCCATAGAGCGCTTAGGGTCACTGAAAGCGGCCGATAACGAATCAGATAACACACGATATTTACCTTCATTGACTGAAGATACAGAGTACATCACTACAAAAAAAGCAAAGAGTAGCGTTATAAAATCAGCGTACGATATCAACCAGCGTTCATGATTTATGTGTTCTTCCTGTCTTTTTTTACGTGCCATAACATCCTTGCTTGGCTTTTAACCAAGCTCTACTTAAGAGCTTAATCAAACAACATAGCCTTTTAGTTTAGTTTCAATATTCCTTGGATTCTCCCCTTCAGAAATTGCCACAATGCCATCAATAAGCATTTCCTGAAACTGGGAGCGCTGACGAATTAAACTTTTCAATTTGTTCGCCATCGGTAAAAACACAAGATTGGCTAGCCCGATTCCATAAATTGTTGCCACAAATGCAACAGCAATTCCAGGACCGAGTTTAGTTGGGTCAGCCAGGTTGTTCATCACATGAATCAACCCCATCACTGCCCCGATAATACCGATGGTCGGAGCATACCCTCCACACCCATCAAATACTTTAGCCGCTTCAATATCTCTATCTTCTTTGGCGGTGAGTTCAACTTCCAGAATTTTACGTATCATTTCAGGCTCACTGCCATCCACAAGCAACTGCAGGCCTTTACGTGCAAACAGATCAGGCTCTGACTCTGCTAAAGCTTCAAGCCCCAGAAGCCCCTCTTTTCGTGCAATTGTGCTCCATTCCGTCATCTGCTCAATCACACTAATATAGTCAAATCGAGGGGGGGAAAAAATCCATGGAAAAATTTGTAATGCGCGCATAAAAACAGCAACAGGAGATTGAATCATAACCGCTCCAATCGTACCGCCTGTCACGATCACAAAGGCCGTAAATTGCATCAAAGAACTGGTATGCCCTCCCTCCATGATATTGCCACCCACAATGGCACCTATACCAATAATTAATCCTGCAATACTGAGAATATCCAAGGATTAAACTGCCCTGGCCAAACGCACTCCAATTTCCGAGAGTGGTATCACCTGATCAACCAGCCCTGCCTTGGATACAGCCATAGGCATACCATAAACAACACAGCTCGCTTCATCTTGAGCCCAGACAGTTGATGCTGCAGCTTTTAATTTACGTGCGCCGGCGCAGCCATCAGAGCCCATGCCAGTCAATATAATTGCCAAAACTTTTTTTGGAAAAACTTTGGCTAGTGCTGTCAATGTAAAGTCAACACTAGGGCTATACTGCATAGAGGGTAACCCTTCTATAATACGTACGACACCACTTTCAACTGTCATCTGTTTCCCACCGGGGGCTAATAGTGCCAAGCCCGGTTTTAGGCAGTCACCATCAACGGCTTCTTTAACCTCAATGGCACAAAGCTGATTTAAGCGCTGTGCAAAAGCAGATGTAAAAGTAGAGGGCATATGTTGCATTAATAAAATAGGCAAAGGAAAATCTGCTGGAAGTGCCGACAACACTTTCGGCAATGCAGCAGGCCCTCCTGTAGAACAACCAATAGCCACAATTTGATAGTGCCCCTGTTTTTTTGCATCAACTTTCTGAGGTTTTATAGCAATTTTTTTTTCTGTAACTCGTTGCTTACCCAAAACACGCACTCGAGCACACAGCATTCGATACGCGACTTCTGATGATGAGTTATCTTTTTCAAAGCTCTTGGAGATAAAATCAACAGCACCTGCTTCCAGTGCATCCAGAGTTGATTGAGCACCCTCGGTCGTATGTGTTGAAAGCATTAGAATAGGGACAGGATTCAATTTCATGATGCGACGAACGGCTTCAATACCATTCATGACCGGCATCTCAACATCCATGGTGACCAAATCAGGTTTTAATAATGCAACAAGTTTTACGGCCTCTTCACCATTAGATGCTTGGCCAATCACTTTAATATGGCTGTCTACATTTAGAATTTCGATAATTCTGCGACGAAAAAACCCTGAATCATCAACAACTAACACACTAACCATGAAGTCTCTCCCTACATCGACTGTGCGTGTGAAGAGGTCAATCCGGGAATATCCAGTATGAGAGAAATTCGGCCATCACCTGTAATCGTTGCACCAGCTAACCCAGAAACACCTTGAAGAAGCGCACCTAACGGCTTGATAACGACCTCTTCCTGACCAATTAATTGATCTACCACAAACCCCATATGACGCGTGCCAATATTCATGATAACCACAAACCCCTCACTTTTATCCATGGGTGATTCATCATAAGGAATAAGCCATTCTCTCAGGTAAAAAAGTGGAATCGACTTGCCTCTCACTTGTACAACTAATTTGCCATCGACAACATTTGTTCTGGAAAGATCAAGATTAAAAATCTCACTCACATTCACGAGTGGCAATGCAAAAATATGATCAGATAACATCACCATTAGTGTTGGCATGATTGCAAGGGTTAGAGGCACCTTAATTTTAATTGTACTGCCTTTGCCTTTCTCAGATTCAATAGTAATTGAGCCATTTAGCTGAGAAATACGGGTTTTGACAACATCCATACCCACTCCACGACCTGAAATATCTGAAATTTCAGCTTTAGTTGAGAAGCCGGGGGCAAAGATCAGGTTATAACAGTCGGTATCATCCAGGCGGGCGGCTGCATCTTCATCCATCAGCCCTTTATCAACTGCTATTTGGCGCAATATATCGGCATCCATACCGGCACCATCATCGGCAATTGAAAGTAAGATATGATCACCTTCCTGTACGGCAGACAAGTTAATTGTTCCTGTCTCAGGTTTTCCTGCTGCCTTACGTATTTCGGGTATTTCAATTCCATGATCCACTGAATTTCGGACTAAATGTACCAATGGATCAGCAAGTGCTTCGACCAGGTTTTTATCAAGATCGGTCTCTTCGCCCTCCATTTCCAGCCTGATATCTTTATTCAGGCTACGTGCTAAATCACGCACAACACGAGGAAAACGGCCAAATACCTTTTTAATGGGCTGCATACGAGTCCGCATGGCAGACGTTTGTAAATCACCTGTCACGACATCCAGACTGCTGATAACCTTGGAGAGCTCTTCATCATTGCGCGAACCCTCCAAAGTTTTAAGCCGATTTCGGACCAAGACCAGCTCACCCACCATGTTCATTATTTCATCAAGACGTTTAGTCGCAACGCGAACCGTCGTTTCTTGTTGTGATCCTGCCTTGCTGGCATCATCTTTTTTAGCGGGCTTTGGTTGCTCTTTTGGAGCCGCCACAGTCTGGGCAGGTATCGCCTGCTCTTTTGAAGGTTCTGAGGGTGAGACTGTGGAATCAGAAGCGGGCGCTTTATCTGGAGTGGAATGTTTCCCTTTGCCATGGATTTCATCCAGCAAATGATCAAACTCTTCATCATTAATTTCATCTGAGGCATTGGATGACAAAGCGTTATTCTCTGATGTTTTTTTACCTTGAAGATCATCCAGAAGAGATTCAAACTCATCGTCTGTAATTTCATCCGTAGAGGAGGCGCTGTCATCACTTGTCGCACCATCCAGCATCGCATCAAACTCGACATCAACCTCATCAACTACGGCTTCAGGGGCAGCCTCTTCTTCAGGCACCTCACCCGCCATCAGTGATTCGAGCTGGCTTAATAGTTCAGCAGGAGCAGCAGAAGGTTCATTACCCGAAGTCAGCTCTTCAAACATCCCGTTAACCACGTCAAGCGACTTTAAAATAACATCCATCAACAAAGCATCAACTTTGCGTTCACCTTGCCTTAACAAATTAAAAATATCTTCGGCACAATGACAAACCTTGACCATGGAGGTGAGTTCAAGAAACCCAGCACCGCCTTTAATCGTATGAAACCCACGAAAAACTGCATTGAGAAGTTCATTGTCATCAGGCGTTTGCTCTAACTCCACAAGCTGTTCACCCAAACTCTCCAGTATCTCTTGCGCTTCAACAAGAAAGTCCTGGAGTATTTCGTCATCCATATCAATCGCCATATCTAATTCCTTTAGAAGCCGAGGCTCGACAGTAAATCATCCACTTCATCTTGCCCATTAACTGCGCTGCTTGATTTCATTCCCGGTATTTGGGGGCCTTCAAGCGCATCATTATCATCTTTTTTGCTTTCAGCAGGCGCAATCCGTGCCCCTGAAACTTTAATTAAATTAACCAAACCTTTTTCTACACTATCAACCAAACCAATGACTTTACGGATAATCTGTCCCGTCAAATCCTGATAATCCTGTGCCATTAAAATATCATTAAGCTGTTCTTTAAGCTTTCCTGAGTCTTCATGAGACGCATCAAGAAAACCATCAATATCTTTAACCAAAGATCTAAACTCACTGGCTGATAACTCTCTGGACTGAAAGCATTTCCAGCGTAATTTAAGCTGCTCTGTGTTTTGAGTTAGGCTGTCACATAAAGGGAGCGCGTTTTCGACCGAATTCAAGGTGCGATCTGCAGCTTGTTGAGTCATGGTAATGACATAGTTCAGACGCTCTTTGGCATCAGGAAACTCTTGTTCTGCCATATTGGCCAGATCAACATCCTGACGAAAACTATTCAGCGTTTCGTGAAACTCTCTTGTGAGTTTTCCCAGCTCTTGAAACAGACTGGTTTCACGTATGTTGGCCAGATCTTCAAATACTTTAGTGACTTCATCACTATCACCTGATTTTATGTGATCAACGAGTTGCTGAGCTAACTCCAGCTCCTGGTTTGGCGCATCGACCGTCTCTATCATGAGTAAATCCCTTACCGTTGACGTATATATAGTGTTCGACTAAAAAATTAAGACTATGCACTTGCTTCAATGCGTTCAAAAATCTTATCGATTTTTTCTTTTAATGTCGCCGCTGTAAATGGTTTTACGATGTATCCATTCACACCCGCTTCTGCCGCGGCAACAATCTGCTCTCGCTTGGATTCTGCCGTCACCATTAATACCGGTAAAGAAACCAGATTTTCATCTGCCCTGACCGCTTTGAGCAGATCAATTCCAGCCATACCGGGCATATTCCAGTCCGTGACAAGAAAATCAAAATCACCTGACTGCAGCATAGGAAGCCCCGTATTGCCATCATCAGCTTCAGATGTATTATTAAACCCTAAGTCGCGTAACAAATTTTTAATAATGCGGCGCATCGTTGAAAAGTCATCTACGATTAAAATTTTCATATTTTTATCCACAACCACCTCCGTTTCGTGTAGAAAGCATTAATTGACCAGTGACCTGTATTATTCGGCCGTTTTTTAAATCTCTTTATCTTTACGCCAAAAACTCATTCTTGATTGCAAGCGAATCAGTGCCTGGCTGTGTATCTGGCTGACGCGTGATTCACTCACACCCAAGACCGATCCAATTTCGCGCAAGTTCAACTCTTCATCGTAATAAAGCGTAATCACCATGCTTTCTCGCTCTGGCAACCCTGCAATGGCTTTAGCTAACGAACGTTTGAAGTCGGCTTTTTGAATATTGTCCTGAGGCCCCGGTAGATTATCTGAAAGCCCCACCGCAACACCATCACCTTCATTGGTCATATCATCAAAGCTTAAAACACGATAACCACTGGCATCCTGTAACATCTTGTGATATTCACGTAGAGTAATTTCAAGCGCTTCTGCAACTTCATGATCACGTGCATCACGTCCGGTTTTGTTTTCAATTTCACTGATAACTGCGGCCAATTGACGCGCTTTACGGTGAACCGAACGAGGTGCCCAATCGGCTTTTCTAATCTCATCCAGCATCGCACCACGAACACGAATACCAGCATAAGTTTCAAAGCTTGCCCCTTGGTTTGGATCGTAGTTACGCGCCGCTTCCAGCAAACCAATCATTCCTGCTTGTATCAAATCGTCCGCTTGCACACTTGGAGGCAGACGACTCATCAAATGATAAGCAATACGCTTCACCAATGGTGCGTGTTTAATAACGGTATCATTAAGTGTGCTCTCTTTAATTGGTGCCCTGACTTTCATTGCAGCTCCATTCATTATTTCCCTCTCCCTTCTTTTGGTTTTCCAGCCTGAATCAAACGCTCAACAAAAAATTCCAGGTGCCCGCTAGCTACAGTAGGCGCGACCCATTTATCGATATTTTTTGCCAAACTTTTAAATGCCAATGCGGCTTTACTTCGTGGATAAGCCTCCACAACAGCGCGTTGTTTACGTACGGCTTTCCGTAAACTTTCGTCATATGGAACAACGCCCATAAAATCCAATGTCACTTCCAGATATGTATCGGTTACTTTAAGCAGTTTATTATACAATTTGCGCCCCTCTTCAATACTTTGCACCATATTGCTTAATACTCGGAAACGCTGCAAGCCATGCTCTCTATTCAAAAGCTTTATCATGGCATAAGCATCCGTCATTGATGCCGGTTCGTCACAGACAACAATAATGACTTCATGAGCCGCTTTGCTAAACGAAATCACACTGTCAGAAATACCCGCTGCAGTGTCGATTAATAAAACATCAACACTCATGCTGAGCTCACTAAATGCTCGAATAATACCCACGTGTTCCATTGAGTTCATTTCAACCATTTTCTGAATACCTGAAGATGCTGGAATAATCTGTAAACCATTCGGGCCTTCTACAACCACATCTTCCAGCGAGCACTCTCCATTCATAACATGTGAAAGGTTATGTGTGGGTCTTATTCCCAATAAAACATCAATATTGGCCAACCCAAGATCCGCATCCATCAATAAAACTTTTTTTCCATTCGCAATCATCGCAAGTGCAAGATTGACTGATACATTGGTTTTACCGACCCCCCCTTTGCCGCTTGTAATCGAAAATACCTGAACAGGACGAGATTCCGTCATGTTACGTAAACCTGCTGCTTGATCCAGAGCACCTTCAAACATGTGCAGCAATCCCTCCATTATTTAAAATTGAAAGCCCTGGCGCTTCTTCTTCAAGAATACGCCCCGCTTGTTGCATGATTGATACCGCCTGATTAATTAAATTATGTGCTCGGGCAATACTTAGATCCTCCGGAACGCGCTGTCCATCACTGATATAAGCAATCGGCAGCTTATGCATAATTGCCTCACTTAATGCCGCTCCCAGGCTTGTGGCTTCGTCAAGTTTAGTCAATATGCACCCATCCAGATTTGCTGATCGAAAAGCACTCATTGTTTCATTTAAACAAGATAGCCTTGTCGTGGTTGATAATACAAGATAGGTAGTAATACTCACCTTGCTTTTTAGTAGCGAAAATTGTTGGTTTAAACGTAAGTCTCGTTGACTCATTCCAGCCGTATCAATTAACACTAAAGACTTGTCACTAAACTCTTCCAAAGCTTCACACAATTCATTGTGGCTCTTTGGAAAGCGTACGGGCATATCAAGTATTCGGCTGTAACTTCTAAGCTGTTCATGAGCCCCTATTCTGTAATGATCCATAGAGACCAAACCGACATGGCGAGCACCGTAGCGTAAAGCATAACGCGCCGCTAATTTAGCAATCGTGGTTGTTTTTCCAACCCCTGTCGGCCCCACCATCGCAACAACCCCGCCGCCGCTAATAATGGCATCATCATTTAGTGGCAACCAGCTTGAAAGTTTTGATAATGCAGCCAGCCATAATTTTTCAAAATCTTCAATTTCAGGAACTTCATTTAATAGGCGCTGACATATTGAGGTACTTAAACCCAGCTTTGTAAGCTGCTGCAATAGTTTGACACGCTCGGGATAACGCTGAATCATATCGCCCCAGGCAAAACCTGAGAGTTGATTTTCAACCAGACCACGCAGTGACTTTAACTCTTCGCGCATCTCTAAAAATGCAGGGTCCTGAGTCCAGATCACCTGAGATTTTTGGGGTTCATTGATTTCAGGGTTTATTGGAGGCTCTTTTATAGTTGAGACTAATTTTTCTTCTATTTTTTTATGTTCAAAGTTTTTTTTCTGAATCTGTGGTCTTTCATAAATTGCACTTGTGAACTCTTTTTTCTCAACTTCAACCACAGACTTTTTAGGTGTTGGTTTTTTTACAGACTCGGGGATTGTTTCGCCCAACACTGATTCGTCATAATCGACAGCCGCCATAATCTCGACCCCGCCCTGAACATTTTTATTCGACAGGATAATCGCATCTTCACCCAAATCATCACGTACCAACGTAATAGCTTTTCGCACATTGGATGCAAAGTAACGCTTAATTTTCATAATGACGATCCATCCTAACTATTTCCAATAACAACCACGACTTTGATTTTCATATCTTCAGGAAGCTCATTAAATGCCAGTACATGCAATGAAGAGATCCCATGACGTATAAATTTTGCCAATGGCTCCCTCAGCGCCGCCGCGACAACCAGCACCGCAGGCTCTCCGGCAATATCCTGTTGTTCAACTGCCTGGATGAGCGATTGCTGTATTCGCTCAGCAATTCCTGGCTCTAAGCCAACACTGTCTCCGCCTGATGCTTGTACTGACTCAAGCAATATGTGTTCCAGTTGAGGATCCAGCGTGATAATTGATAGATCATCCGATAACCCATTGATATTTTGTATAATTGATCGGCCCAAAGAGGATCGAACAGCACTGGTGAGCACGACAGGATCCTGACTACTGGGCGCATATTCCGCCAAAGTTTCGACAATCGTTTGAATATCACGAATACTCACCTGCTCTTCCAGCAGATTTTTTAGCACCTTAAGCACTACACCGAGCGGCAGAAGATCAGGCACTAATGCTTCAACCAGTTTAGGTGCTTTTTTCGCCAAGGTATCCAGCAAGTGCTGCGCCTCTTCACGCCCCAACAAGCGATGTGACTGAGCTTGCAAAATATGGCTCAAATGTGTTGCGATGACGGTGCTGGCATCAACCACGGTGTAACCTTGCGTCTGGGCGATATCACGTTGCGTGGTATCAATCCAGAAGGCTTCCAGGCCAAATGCGGGGTCTGTTGTAGCCACACTGTTTAAAACGCCTGAAACCTGCCCTGGGTTAATGGCCATATCTTGCTCAGGGTACACCTCAGCCTCACCTGCAATCACACCTTTTAAAATAATACGGTAACCATTGGGCGGCAGATTCAAGTTATCCTTAATATGAACTGAGTGCATCAAAAAGCCGAGTTCCTGTGTCAATTTTTTACGCACGCCTTTAATGCGTGACATCAATTGACCGCCCTGCTTTTTATCCACCATCGGAATTAAACGATAGCCAACCTCAAGCCCGACAATATCAACGGGTGTGACATCATCCCAACTTAGATCTCGGGTCTCTTCAGGCAGGCTGCCGCCCCCTGTCGGAACGGGTGAGGTTGTTTTTGAGGCAGATGTTTTTCCAGATTTATTGGATGCCTCTTTTGAACCGTGTGAACCATAATATGCGCCCCCGCAACAGAGCGCTGCCAGTCCAAGGAAAACCAGATTAGGCATACCAGGAACAACCCCCACCAACCCAATGATGCCACCAGTGACATAGAGCACCCGTGGATCATTAAAAAGATGATCTAAAATCTGCCCCCCCATATCCTGAGCATTTGAAACACGTGTCACCATAATGGCGGAGGCCGTGGATAAAACCAGCGATGGAATTTGTGCGACCAGACCATCACCAATCGTCAACAACGTGTAGTTATGCACCGCATCTGCCATGGTCATATCATGTTGTGCCATACCAATAGCTAGACCGCCCAATATATTAATAAAAAGGATGATAATACCGGCGACAGCATCACCACGAACAAACTTGCTTGCACCATCCATAGAGCCGTAAAAATCGGCTTCTTGAACTACTTCCGAGCGACGGTTTTTAGCTTCCTCCTGGTCAATCACACCCGCATTCAAATCCGCATCAATGGCCATCTGTTTGCCTGGCATCGCATCAAGTGTAAAGCGCGCACTGACTTCAGAGATACGCCCTGCGCCTTTGGTGACCACCACAAAATTGATCAAAACCAATATAGAAAATACCACCAATCCAACAACATAATTACCGCCTACCACAAAATTACCAAATGAATTAATCACTTCACCCGCAGCATCAGTTCCATTATGTCCTTCAAGCAATATCACTCGAGTAGAAGCCACATTCAATGCCAGTCGCATTAAAGTGGCTAGCAATAGAACCGTCGGAAATGAAGAAAAATGCAATGGCAACTTGGCATAAACACAGGCCAGTAAAACCACTAAGGCCAGGGCGATATTAAAAGTAAATAAAATATCAAGTGCCATTGGAGGTAATGGTACAACCATCATCGCCAATAATGCGGTCAACATAATAGGAGCACCCAATCCAAAACGCCCTATATTTTTTATTCCTTTCAGTACACCTGCTTTAGCAGCCATAAAAATTCATCCCTTGAAATATCCGCTTTATTTTATGTGTGTTCCCTACCGCTTCAGGTCATCCGGTATCGGTAAGTTGTCCTTCATTGACTGAGGTTCAGCACTGTAAGAGCGTTGATTCTTCTTTAATTGATAGACATAAGCCAATACTTGCGCGACAGCTCTGTAAAGCCCGTCTGGAATTTCAGCATTCAATTCCGTGTGATGAAAAATAGAGCGCGCCAGCATCGGTGATTCCATTATTATAATTTTGTGCTTAACTCCAACCGCTCGAATACGCATCGCGACCAGATCCGCACCTTTGGCTAATAACACAGGTGCGCCCCCCTTATCCTTGTCATAACGTAGTGCCACGGCATAGTGAGTCGGGTTAGTAATAATGACATCCGCTTGAGGAACACCATCCATCATTCGACGTTGCGCCATTTCCTGTTGAACTTTACGAATATGTTGCTTGACTTCAGGTTTACCCTCCGTCTCTTTAAATTCATCCTTGACCTCTTGCAGTGTCATTTTTAATTGACGCTGGTGGTTCCACATTTGAAATGGCACATCAATTCCTGCAACAACAAGCAGTGAGGCACTGACTAATAGAAAAGTCAGTAACAACAAGTCACCGGTATGCACCAAAGAGTCAATCACTGATTGATATCCCAAGTTAAAAATGACCCCCTGCATACTCCAGATAAAAATAATAGCGACTGCAAAAACCAGAAAAAACTTGGCCAGTGCCTTCAGGAGCTCCATCCCGCCCTGAGGACCAAAAATACGTTTAATTCCTTTTACTGGATTAATTTTTTCGATCTTGAAGCTGGGTGCAACAAAAGCGATTCCACCGAGTAGAACCGGTGAAAAAAGAGCCACAACAAATAACACAACAAACAGTGGAGCTAGCATCAAAAGCCCATTAGAAATAGCTTCTAAAAATAGTGTCAGTGAAGCTTGATCGCTAAAAATAATTTTTCGTTCAATGATTAATCCTTCTTTAAGAATGGTCATCAAATCTTGAATCATGCTGCTTCCAAAAATGATGATTCCTCCAGCGGAGGCTAGCAGCATCATCAATGTCGTGAGCTCTCTGGATCGAGCAACTTGACCTTTGTCTTTGGCCTTTTGCAGTTTTTTAGGGGTAGGTTCTTCTGTTTTTTCCTGTCCGCTCTCGCTCTCTGCCATTCTGCTCTATAACCCCACTATTCGCTTTATGACAGCAAAACCATTTTCAAGTAACTGTTCAAATTGAGGGTAAAAGCTTCCAAGCGATAAAATAATAATCACAAAGCCCAGAATTAAAGTGATCGGAAAACCGACGGCAAAAATATTTAGTTGAGGTGCTGTCCGTGCTAATACCGCAAAAGCAACATTCACCATAAACAGAGCGGCAATTGCAGGAATCGCAATCATGATGGCTCCAAAAAACATCCAGCTGCCCCACATCAACATGTCCCAGAAGTGACTGATGGGAATCCCCTGCAATGTCACTGGCATGGATTGAAAACTATTGGCAAGCACTTCAATCAAAATCAGATGACCATTTAATGTCACAAAAATAAGCGTCCCTAATATACTGTAAATTTGACCTACCACCGGCACAGAAACACCATTTTGAGGATCCACCATCTGAGCAAAACCCAGCCCCATCAATTGGCCAATGACTTGCCCTCCCATCTCCAGAGCAGTAAACACAACTCGCAGTGCAAAGCCCATCATTAATCCAATCACTAATTGATTGAAGGTAATTAATATCCCTTCCGGTCCCAGCGGGTCGACAATGGGCATGGGAGGAGCCAAGGGGGCAATCGTAATCGTAAGTACAATTGCAATAACGATTCGAATACGTGCGGGAATCATTCGCCCTGAGAATATAGGGGCGATCATTAACATGCCGCCAATGCGTACAAACGGCCAGAAATAACTCCCAATCCACTCTATAACTTCAGCCGCTTGAAAATGCATCCGTGTATCCTGAAAAAATGGTCAGAGACCGATCATGGTTGGAATGGCTTCATACAAACGCTGCGTATATGTGGTTAACAATTGCAACATCCAGGGCCCTGCCATCAACAGTGCTGCAAATGTAATCATCAACTTAGGTATAAAACTTAATGTTGCTTCACTAATTTGTGTGGCGGCTTGAAATGTGCTGACCAACAATCCAACTAGCAAGGCAGGAATCAGTAGTACAGAAATCAGAGCCAAAGTGACTTCCAACGCTTGTCGGCCGATTGTTAATACAAATTCTGGGGTCATTACACTCTCCCTTTATATCGCTTAATTAAGTTACATATAAAAACTTGCTGCCAGCGTACCCATGATGAGCGCCCAACCATCGACCAGAACAAACAGCATTATTTTAAATGGCAGTGAAATAATCATGGGTGAAAGCATCATCATACCCATCGCCATCAATACACTGGCCACGACAAGATCAATAATTAAAAAAGGAATGAAAATTAAAAAACCAATTTGAAAGGCTGTTTTTAATTCACTGGTAATAAATGCAGGCATCAACAATGAAAAAGGTACATCCTCTGGTGATTCGATATCTGTTTTCCCTGAAATATTGGCAAACATATTAATATCAGTATCACGGGTCTGAGCCATCATGAACTCACGTATAGGCTCTCTTGATTTTTCAAAAGCTTCTTTTGGCCCGATTTCATTTTCCAGATAAGGTGCAATACCATCTTGGTATACCTTGTCAAAAACGGGTTCCATAATAAAAAAGGTCAAAAATAGAGCCAATGCAATTAATATCTGAGTCGTCGGTGTCTGCATTGTGCCCAGTGCCTGACGCAAAATAGAGAGCACAATAATAATTCGAGCAAATGAGGTCATCATCAACAGCGCTGCCGGCAAAAATGCAAATGCCGTCATCATGGCTAATGCCTGAATGCTTAATGTATAGGTTTGTCCGCCTTCGGGATTCGTCGATACTGATATGGTGGGAAGCCCAGGTTCCGCAAAAGCTGTGACTGGAACCAGCAACATTGAAAATAGTATCAAAATATATTTCATGACTGATTCTGCCCCTCTTTTTTCATGGCAGCCGCCAACCGTTCAACAAAAGAGCTTTTTTCTGAATCAGATTTTTGTGTTTGAATCGGGTTCTCTAACTCATAAAGTGTTCGAATACTTCCTTGAGTCACACCGACCAATAGCTGTTTCCCCCCCACCTGCAGCAATACAATTCGCTCACGCTGGCCAGTCGATAAGCTGGCCAGCATTTTTAACTCATTATGAGGAATACTTTGAAGTTGACCAAAACGTTTAAATAGCCAGGCCGCAACCAGAATCAAAATCACAATCAGAAATAGACTCCCGATAACACTGACCATGCTTTCTGTATTTAAAGGACTTTGCAGCGTTTTTTCTAACGGAATTTCATCGGCTGCCAACAGAAGTGAAGGTAAAAAAGCAGAAGAGATGATTCCCCTTAAAATCCATTTTTTTCTATAAAATATCACTGCACTTCCCTGCTAATTAAGGTTTTTTACACGTTCAGAGGTACTTACTACATCCGTTAATCTAATACCAAATTTTTCATTAACCACGACAACCTCACCATGTGCCACCAATGTATTATTAACCAATACATCCATCGGCTCTCCCGCTAGGCGATCTAACTCAACCACTGAGCCTTGATTGAGTTGAAGTAAATTTTTAATGCTAATTTTTGTGCGCCCAAGCTCCATAGCAATCGTGACAGGAATATCCAGAATCATATCCAGGCTTCCGTCACCAATAATCGAATTTTCATCTTGTAAATTTGGAAAGTCTGCTGCCGGTGGTGATGTTTCTGGTGTGGGTGTGGGTGAATCCACTTCAGGCGTTGCAGCAGCCGGAGTCGCCTGATCAATGATGTCATCACTGTTTACAGCATCGTCCTCACTATCACCTGACTCCTCTAGTGCAGCGGCCCACTCATCAGCAAGTGCTTGGTCATCTTGATTTTCATCACTCATTATGCCCCTCCTGAATCGACTGATTCCCGTTCAATTTTCCCTGAAACTTTAAATGCAATATTGCCACGAGACACTCCAAATGAGCCGTTAAAAATTGGAACACCTTCAACATCCATATGAATTTCATCCTCAATATCGATTGGAATAATATCGCCGGTTTTCATATTCATCACATCACGTAACGTGATCTCTGTTTCAACCAACGTTGAACTCATACCGACCAAAGCTGTATTAATTTCACTGCGTAAAGCATTCGACCAGCGTTCGTCAGTTTCTACACGGTCACTTTGAATACCCGCATCTAATAATTCACGGATCGGCTCCAACATCGCATATGGAATGACGGCATGAAATGAACCACTTCCTCCATCAAGCTCAATATTAAAAGAGCTGACCACCACCACTTCGCTGGGGCTAACAATATTGGCAAAATGAGGGTTTACTTCAGAGCTTAAGTATTCGTACTCCAACGGCATGACCGCTTCCCATGCTTCACTCATATCTGCAAAAATTCGCTTCAATACAAGCTGGATCACGCGTTGCTCCGTCATCGTAAATTCACGGCCTTCGATCTTTGCGTGGCGGCCATCTCCGCCAAAAAAATTATCTACAATGATAAAAACAAGCTTCGGGTCCAATATAAACAGCATCGTTCCACGCAATGGATCAGCCTTGACCAAGTTCAAATTAGTGGGCACAAACAAACTATGTACATACTCTGCAAATTTGAGCATCTGCACCCCTTCAACTGAAATTTCAGAGGTGCGCCGTAACATATTAAAAAGACTGATTCGAAAGTAACGGGCGAAGCGTTCGTTAATCATCTCCAGAGTCGGCATTCGACCGCGAACGATTCGATCTTGACTATTAAAGTCATAAGCCGAAGCAACCCCCTCATCATCCGGGTCAAACTCTTCAGTCTCTACATCGCCGCTGGATACTCCATGCAGCAGTGCATCAATTTCATCCTGTGATAACAGGTCATTCGCTGACATCGTGATTTACTGAACCACAAACCCAGTAAAGAACACATCGTCAATCCCTTCCATGCCAGACTTATCTTTCAATATCCCCTGTATCTCTTTTAATACCTGGCTGCGCAGTCTTTCCTTGCCTTCTCGGGTATTAACCTCTTCATCACCGATACCACTAAATAAAATACCCAGATTATTACGTATAACCGGACTATGTATTTTCAGATTTTCAATGGCCTCAGGGTCAGTAGAAACCACTTCAATAGCGATCTGGATAAATCGAGAGCGTTTTTTCAATGTGATATTAGAGACAAAAGCGGGTTCGAGTTTAAAATAGATCGCGGCATGGCTCTCTTCATCCGTATGAGCTTCCTCCTGTGGAGTATCGTCGCCACCCATTTTGACGATTCCGGTCATAAAAAGAGCACCAACCCCACCTAATATAAGAACAATCAGCACGATCAAAATAATGACAATAAGGTTGCCACCTTTTTTCTTTTTCTCGCCCTCTTCTGGCGCATTTGTCTCTTCTTCAGCCACTTTGCTCACTCCACTCGTTAAAAATAAAATATATGTAGAGGCCAAGCAAAATTCACGCCTGTTTTTTCTATATCATTTTTATTCGGCTAGATCAGGCTCATGAGAGCTTTGTAGTTGAGTGAGATGACAAAAATTTGACTTGTTACTGAATGAAGCAAGAGATGAGCTGTCGGAAAAATGACGGGAATATAGAGTTAAGGTAGTGGGTTAAATCTGAGTATCTGCATGAATATCTAAGTTAAACTCCACTTTATTAATCAACAGTCCAATGACAACATCTGCATTTCGTCTTTTTTTGAAAAGCAGATTGTTCAGCGAAACATGAAACCGACTACTGGCCTTTTTTATCTGCTCTAGGTTTAATGACCTTTTTCCTGATAATATTTCAGACACCACGCCTTGGCTTCCTATTTCTTTTAAAAAGGAGTTTGAGCCGCCGCCAATTTGAAACGATACAAGCACAGCTTGTTACAGGATAGATCCGTCCAAAATGGCCAATTGACGACTAAATAGGCATCGAGGAACGGTTTTTGACTAACCTCACCCTCACACACACGGTGACGGTCAGCAATAAAACCTGAAAGAGGGATTCAAGGTCTCTTGGAGTCATGATGCCCCCTACCTGGAAATTTAGGCTATAGAGCACACTTCCACAACATCTTCAAAACCATTAAACTCTGCATTTTCACCACAGACTTTACAGTCAGGGTTGCGTTTGAGTTTCAGTGTCATAAAGCTGCTTTCAAGTGCATCGTAATAAAGCATCTTCCCGACCAGTGGCGTTCCCATGCCAAGTAAAATTTTCAGTGCCTCAGTCGCTTCTAGTAAACCAATCGTTCCAGGTAATACTCCAAGCACACCTGATTGTGCACATGAAGGCGCCAGATCATCCGAGGGCATTTTTGGAAACAGGCAACGATAGCAAGGCCCCTCTCCAGACTCATGATCCGGCCAAAAAACGGTTACCTGCCCCTCAAAACGGTAAACAGCCCCATGAACATTTGGAATTTTTAAGTATGCGCATGCATCACTGACCAAATAACGTGTCGCCAAATTATCAGAGCCATCAATAACTACATCATATTTTGAAAAAATTTCTTCAACATTACTGCTATCGAGGCGAGCTTCATAAGTTACGATATTAACAGTAGGATTCAGATTTTCCAGAGTCTCTTTTGCTGAAGCGACCTTCGGGGTACCAATGCGTGACTCTGTATGCACCACCTGGCGCTGTAAGTTGCTGCGATCAACAACATCATGATCTATGATACCTAATGTGCCAACACCAGCAGCGGCCAGATAAAGAGAAGCTGGAGAGCCGATACCGCCCGCCCCGATCAACAATACCTTGCTATCCATCAACTTTAGCTGGCCAGCTTCACCAATTCCAGGAACCAACAGGTGGCGTGAATAACGCTCACGTGCGTCTTTATCAAGTGTACGAGGCACTTCAAAATTTAGCCCCTCATTTTTCCAGCCATTAAATCCACCCGCAATAGAGCATACATTTTCATATCCCATATTTTTCAAATTTTCTGCTGCAAACAGCGAGCGCACTCCTCCTGCACACATCACAAGCAGTGGCTGTGCTAAATCGGTCACAGACTCTTCAATTCGAAGTTCTAAAAACCCCCGACCTAATCGCGCAGCACCCACAGGGCTTCCTTGTGCTATTTCATCCGCCTCACGAACATCAATTAATACGGCTCCATCTTGCTGCATTTCAAACGCTTTCAACGGGGCTATTTCAGGAATTTTTAATTTTATTTCAGCTAACCGGCGATTTTTTTCTTTCATTGTTTCCTTCTTTTAAAGTATGATTTAAACATTCAGCTTCATTTTTGAAGCCAGATTATAGCTATTATAGCGTGAATTATGGACTTGTGGCTGCTATAGCTTCCACACCGAAACAACTGATTTTTTCAAAGTATTCAAAAGTCTCATCTTCACAATATTTTCGTCGATACACTGTCTATCACCTAATATCAACAACTCAGGAGACAGAGATTTGCATCATACTTCAACGCCATTCCCCCTAAGAATAATTGCTATCATCTTGCTTTTATTGGCGAACTATAGCTATGCAAATACCCCTGCATCACAACATACCAAGCAGCAAAGCACTTTTTTAGAGGCAGAACGCGCTCTGGAAAAAGGTAATCTCGATCGGTTTAATACGCTTATAAAAAATCTGCAAAACTATCCGCTTTACCCTGATTTACTCTACAAATCAATGCAGCGCCGCATCAGTCATCTTTCCCAATCAGATATTGATTCATTTGCACACGCTTTTCCCGGAACACTCGCAAATAAACGCCTACAACAAGCCTGGCTCAAAAATTTAGCAAGGAACAAGTTGTGGAAAGCTTATCTTAAAAACTGGAAACCCACAAAAAATATAGCCCTGCAATGTCACCACCTCAATGCACTTTTCAACACAAATCAACAACAAAAAGCATTTGAAAAATCAGAGCCGCTTTGGCTTGTTGGCTATTCGCAAAACAATGCATGTAGCCGTGTGTTTACCGCATGGGAAAAAAACGGGGGTATTAATAGCACGTTGATCTGGAAGCGCATCAAATTGGCGATGAAAAACGGCAACTTGTCTTTGGCCAGTCATTTAGCAAAAAAACTGAACAAAACAGATCAACACTGGGTCTCGCTCTGGAAGCAAACCTATAAAAACCCATTATTTGTACTCGACAAGAAAAAATTCCGCCTCAATCACCTAGTCAAAAGTGAAATTTTTGTTAATGCCATCGAAAAAACCAGTAAAAAAAATGGTGAACATGCAGCAACTCTTTGGAAAAAACTCTCGGTAAATTACCGGTTCAGCCCAGATGAACAAGCTCGAATTAAACGAACCATCGCCATGGCTCATGTCGTCAACCATCACCCAAGTGCTCTGAAATGGCTTGCTGATATACCTGAAACTCATGTAGATAAAGAAATACGAGACTGGCGAATCAGGATGGCACTACGAAATGAAAACTGGAGTGGCGTACGTTTCTGGATCCAGCAACTTCCTGCCAATGAAAAAAATAGTGAACGGTGGCGCTACTGGCTTGCTCGTGCTTTAGAAGCGACGGGTAACAATGACCTGGCAAAAAAGCAGTATGAAATAACAGCCACCTCCCGAGATTTTTATGGTTTTTTAGCCGCTGATAAAATTGGCGTGCCCTACCAGTTCAGTGACTATCCACTCATATTTCCCAAATCCGAATATAAAACCATAGAACATATTTCCGGCTTTAAAGAAGCTCGGGAATATTATCAGCTGAATCGCCTGATTGAAGCACGAAACCACTGGTGGTTCATGTCCAGAAAAATGGATCAAAAATTATTAAAGCGTGCCGCAAAAGTCGCACAGAACTGGGGGTGGCATCATACTGCTATTTTCACCTTGGCAAAAACAGACTACAGAGATGATCTGAATTTACGTTTTCCAGTCAGTTTTGAAAAAAAGGTAGCAGAAGAAGCAGAAAAACATAACCTGGACAGCGCTTGGGTTTATGCCATTATTCGTCGAGAAAGTGCCTTTAATATTGAGGCTCGCTCCAGAAGTGGTGCATTAGGCCTCATGCAACTCATGCCCAAAACTGGAAAATATATTGCTAACATTCAAAATACCCGATTGAAAAGTAAAAAAGAGCTTCTGAATGCCAATCTTAATATCCAGCTAGGGACTGCTTATATGAAATATGTGCTGGATAAACTTGACGGCAATGCTGTGCTCGCTATTGCCGCTTATAATGCAGGCCCTAATCGAATTAAAAACTGGATACCTGAACATAAGTCCGTGCCTGCTGATATCTGGCTAGAAACATTACCTATACGGGAAACACGAAAATATCTACGTGCTGTCTTAGCCTATACTGCTGTTTATGAAAAACTATTAGGACATACTCAAACTCGGCTCAGTGACCGTATGCCCCCTATCCAGTCTGAAAAGATGGCACTTGCCATGTTGCAAAAAAATGGAAAGCAGACTATACGTCCGAATCTGTGAAAAACTCATAGGCCAAGGCACTGTTGAATATACAATAATTCAGAGATCACACATTGCACTATTACCGATTTATTTTAAATATAGCCTGTTTTATCATCACTCTGTTTTTTATAGCAGGTTGCAGTAGCAGTAATAGCGATATTTTGGTATCCACACAACTCAATATTCAAGCATCACTCCCCAAGGGAGGCAGCACAGCCAGCGGCCAACCTATCAAGTCATTTAAAACAAAAGGAGAGCTTAGCGCTTATATTCGCATCAATGGGCTTGAACCTGCGGGGGATCAATTTCGAAAAATGGTAATGGTAGAGGACAAAGCCATATATCCAACCCAGAATATTCAACCTGGCACTTATTCAATTGATATTGAATTTAGATATCAAACGGAAGAGTACGGCAGCGTCACACTGCTTGCAGTCACCAAAACCGTCACAATCAGTGAAGGTGGCACGACTCTTAATTTTAATGAAGAGTCCTATCAGGATCAATATCTTGATGATGATAAGGATAGTGCCTCAAACTACTATGAACTCAGACTCGGTTCAAACCCTAGAGATGAAGATAAAATAGACCCTGAAACGATCGCTTTTCCTGCCGGGGGAGATTCAGGTGGGTATTGGGGACAACAGTCAGTCGTGCTTGATTGTACTGACCTTGGTGGATCAGGGTGCGATAAAACCTATTACACGACCGATAAAAGCGACCCCAAAACAAGTCCAACTCGAACAGAATATCAAGACAATATTCTGATTACAGAAACAACCACGCTGACCTTTTATTCCATAGATAGGGCTGAAAATGAAGAAACCCCATCCAAAAAAGCAGAGTACATCATTAATAACGAGAGTAACCCACCCACTACAATACTCACGCCACCACCAGGCACCTTCAATCGTCTGGTTAAGGTCTCAAAAGACTGTATAGATCAAGGAGGCTCAGGCTGTGGTGACATGTATTATACAAAAGATGGCAGTGATCCAAAAGTAGAAACAAACCCAAGTCGAATAAAGTACTCCACGACGATCACAATTGCAGATACGACCATCCTGAAGTTTTACTCTGTAGATAAAGCAGGAAATGAAGAAGCCACTCAAGAAGTAGAGTATAAAATCGCCATTACAGCCGCACTGAGCCGTAGCATCAAATCACCCACAAAACCCCACATCGTAGCAGAAACATACTCTGCAAACCTCGGTAACACCGAAGCCTCTTTTTCAGTCGTTCACCCATCGGGAAGCTTTGCCTATCGTATTGAAAATAACAAAGTATTAGGCTTTCAATTAAAGCCAGCATCCACGACTCCAATACTTGAGCTTACCACTCCACACCCACCCACAAGCATAGCTCTGCACCCAACTGGAGAGTTTGCTTACATCGCATCAAACAATAGAGGTTCAAGCAGAGTCACTGCTTTCGAAATCAACAAAAAAACTGGGGACTGGAACAAAGTAGCCGCACCTGTTTATCACCTGTCCATTAATGCAGAAGTTATCACTATCACACCTGATGGTCATTTTTTATACCTTTTAAGTGATCAAAATATCATGACTTACAACATCAACCCTAAAACTGGAGAGATCACTGAATCAGCCAATCAACACACGGTATTAACCTCAATACCCAGTGCAGCACTCATCAGCCAATCAGGTGAACAACTTTATATTCGGTATCAAGCACTGGATATGATAGAAAAATATACAATAGATAGTCAAACAGGTGCATTGGATGGCCCTATCAAACAACTACCTGTTAATAGCAAAACAACTCCAAAAACCATGCTGATTCTAGGTCAAAATTTCTATCTTATTGATACCCACTATCCACTATTCACAAAAACCGTGGGTAACTATGTGGAAATTTTCTGGTAAACAGCCCTTAAGCACAACAATCACGCATTTCTATACAAAATTATTAAAAAATAGCCTCTCTCCAAGAATTTATCATCAAGCCTATTATAAAAAATTGTTATGATGTGATTTTTCAAAATACCTTAACCACTATTCATGCTTACTTTTAACGAAGTCACCCTGCGCCGTGGCAGTGAACCTTTATTCGAACACGCCTCCTTTCGTATTCATGCAACAGATAAAGTCGGCCTCACCGGTGCCAATGGCACGGGGAAATCCAGCCTGTTTGCATTAATCATGGGAAAATTAAGCGTTGACTCGGGTGACTTTTCACTGCCCCAAAAATGGGTGATTTCTCATGTTGCCCAGGAAACACCCGCCGTTGATATTGCTGCGATTGATTATGTGATGGATGGTGATAAAGAACTGCGTCATATTCAGCATGAAATCAGTCAGGCAGAGCAAAGCAGTGACGGCTCACGCCAGGCAACACTGCTCCACCAACTTGAAGCCGTTGATGGTTATACGGCTCGGACCCGTGCCGCTCAACTTATGAATGGTTTAGGCTTTACAACAGCGCAAGAAGAGAACCCCGTTTCATCATTTTCCGGGGGCTGGCGAATGCGCCTGAATTTAGCTCAAGCATTAATGTGTCGCTCAGACTTGTTGCTTCTTGATGAGCCCACCAATCACCTGGATCTTGATGCCGTACTCTGGCTTGAAGAGTGGCTCAGGCGTTACCCCGGCACTATGCTTTTGATTTCGCATGACCGCGACTTTCTTGACCGCTGCATCAATCATGTTGCCCATATCGAACATCAAAAAATCACACTCTATCGCGGAAACTATTCAAGCTTCGAACGCCGTCGCGCTGAAAGCCTGGCTCAACAACAATCAGCCTTTGTCAAACAACAACGAGAAATTGCCCATATTCGAAGTTATGTGGATCGTTTTCGCGCTCAGGCCACCAAAGCACGTCAAGCCCAAAGCCGTCTAAAAGCACTGGAACGCATGGAAGAGATTGCACCGGCACATGTTGATTCACCTTTTCACTTTGCTTTTTCCAAACCGGAGCAAGTTCCCAACCCACTGCTTCAACTTCATGAAGCCACGGCATCGTATGGTGATAAAATCATTATAAAAGAGGCTGATTTCAATCTGGTTCCGGGGGATCGCATCGGCCTGCTCGGCCCCAATGGCGCAGGAAAATCAACCCTCATCAAATTATTGGTCGGGGATATGAAGCCCTCATCAGGTCGATATAAAGCAGCAGATCAATTAAAAATTGGTTATTTTGCACAACATCAGCTCGAACAACTCCATGATGATGATTCTCCCATCGAACACTTGCAACCACTAAATCCAACCGCAACTGAGCAATCATTAAAAAACTTTCTCGGTGGATTTGGTTTCAGTGGTGAAAAAGCGCTCTCCCCCGTTGCGCCTTTTTCTGGGGGTGAAAAGGCGCGGCTTGTACTCGCACTGCTGGTTTACCAAAAACCAAATTTGTTACTGCTTGATGAGCCCACCAACCATCTTGACCTTGAAATGCGCCATGCACTCACACTGGCTCTGCAAACTTATGAAGGTGCAATGGTGATTATCTCTCATGATCGCCATCTGCTAAGAACAGTAACCGACCAACTTTTTATTGTTTGTGATGGCCATGTAGAGTCCTTTGATGGTGACCTGGATGATTACAGACAATGGCTTGCCAATCGAAAAACAACAATGGCTGAGCAGTCAAAAAACAGTTTACCTGAACAAAACAACACCATTAATCGCAAAGAGCAGCGTAAACAAGAGGCTGAAAAACGTAAACAACTTCAACCTTTACGCAATAAACTAAAAAAACTGGAAAAATCACTGGAAAGTCTTGAACAGGAAAAAAATGATATTGAGCAGCAACTCTCTTCCCCAGCTATTTACGAAGAAAAAAATAAACAACAACTTAAAGAGCTGCTACTATCTCAGAGCAAAATAAAAGAAGCACTCGAAGAAACTGAAGAAGCCTGGATGGAAGTGAGTGAAACTTTAAGTTCCGCCGAGCCCTCCCCAGAGTCGTAAATAATTGCAGTCGTTATACAGACTCAGGCGAGTAATTTTTTTAAACTTTCCATATAAGCAGTCTCATCAGGCGCAACATTCTCCCGCTGAGCTTTCCATATCATCTCAGACAAACACTCCATCATGGCATGCTCGGCATCGTGTGCACTGCCTTTTTTATTCGCTAGTTGTTGATGTAAATCAGTCATTCCAAAAGGTCGATTACTGCTGATCTGCTCCTGCAGAGCGATATGCATACTGACATGCAAAAAAGGATTGGTCTCCCCCATTTCTGGTAGATAATCACGCTCTTTTGATGCTTCACTATTTTCAAATAGTTTGTGATATTCAGGGTGCTGTGCAATCACGCCACCAATCACGGTTTCCATTGGATCCATGACTTCTGCCGCACAATGTTTACGCCATACCTCACACATAAACTGGCGCATTTTTCCGCGATCTTGTGTGTAAAACATCAATAATCACCCTTCCTATCCAATAATTTTTTTCTTGAACTCACATAAATCTTCGATAATACAAGCAGAGCAACGCGGTTTTCTTGCCACACAGACGTAACGACCATGCAGAATCAACCAGTGGTGTGCGTCTAATAAAAACTCTTTTGGAATAAACTTGAGTAGCTTCTTTTCAACTTCCAGTACATTTTTACCTGGTGCAATGCGTGTACGATTGGACACACGAAAAATATGGGTATCTACCGCCATCGTCGGTTGACCAAATGCAGTATTCAAAATGACGTTGGCTGTTTTTCTGCCAACACCTGGCAGTGCTTCAAGCGCTTCTCGCGTCTCGGGCACTTCACCCTGATATTTTTCAATCAGCATCGCACAGGTTTTAATAATATTCGCCGCTTTACTATTAAACAGGCCTATCGTTTTAATATATTGTTTTAACTTTTCTTCACCCAGATCAAAGATAGCTTGGGCTGTATTGGCAACAGGATAAAGTATATCTGTCGCTTTATTCACACTCTTATCTGTTGCTTGTGCTGACAATATCACAGCAATTAATAACTCAAAAGACGTCACATAATTCAATTCAGTGGTTGGATTAGGATTATCCGTTTTTAACCGACTAAAAATTTCATAACGCTTTTGTCTGTTCATGTGGCTGAACTAGAAGCACTCGTCTGCCTTAATTCAATTGGCACCTTGATACCTTTGCACTTTTTGCGTGAATCCATATAGTTTTTAATCGCAATCATCAACCCCAAACCAATGAAAGCACCTGGGGGTAAAATTGCCAATAAAAAACCACGATAATCATCAATGATCGTGAGGGTCATCCACCCTCCAAACTCACCAAACATCAAATGAGCTTGATCAAACAGTGTGCCTTGTCCCAATATTTCGCGTGCTCCGCCTAACACAACAAGAATAACCAGAAAACCAAATCCCATACTGAGCGCATCAATCAATGAAAGTTTGACCCCATTTTTTGAAGCAAACGCCTCTGCACGACCCAAAATCGCACAGTTCGTCACAATCAATGGAATAAAAATTCCCAAGACTTTAAACAGGTCGTAAAAAAAAGCACTCATGGCTAATTCGATCGCCGTCACTGCGGATGCAATCACCAATATAAAAACAGGAATACGAATTTCAGGACGAACTTGATTGCGAATCAGTGAAACAACCACATTAGAAATCACCAATGTCAGCAGTGTTGCCAAGCCTAATCCTAAGCCATTAATTGCCGTTGAAGTCACCGCCAGCAATGGACATAGCCCCAGTAACTGCACCAAAGCAATATTGTTATTCCAGAGGCCATCCTGAGTAATTTTTCTGTAGCTCATACTATTGTTCATCTTGTGTTTCATCTGATATGGCAAACAGTGCATCACGGTTTACGACAAAGTATTGCAGTGATTGATAAACTGCTTTTACGATGGCACGCGGCGTGATGGTCGCCCCCGTAAACTGATCAAACTCTCCGCCATCTTTTTTTACTCGCCAACGACTTCCGCTAAGACTATCCAGTGAGTGGTTATTAAATGTGGTAATCCAGTCCGACCGTTCAATCTCAATATCATCACCCAAACCAGGTGTTTCACGATGCGCGACAACCCGCACGCCCCCCAACGATCCATCAAAACGAATTGCGATCAATAACTTAATATTTCCGTTATAACCATCCTGTGCGATGGGTGTCAGCACAACGGCCACCGGTGCTCCATTACGCCGAGCTCGGTAGGCAACCACTGGATTAGGGGTACCCAAAAGCTTGGGTGAAATCACTGTGATCGTATCGTTAAAAATATCATTATCAAATGTTGACTCCGGGACAATTGCAGTCAAGCTGCGCATTAAAAATTCACGCTCATTTTCAGCTGTTTTTTCATACGTTCCAATATAGGTGATCGCCACAAGCGCCGTACCAATCACTGCGGCGAGCCCTAACAATCCCCCAGCACGTAACATATATTGAATCATTTTTTGCGATGCCCAAATACACGTGGTTGATAATAGTGATCAATCGTCGGTGCCACCATATTCATCAGCAATACGGCAAATGCAATCCCCTCAGGATAGCCTCCCCAGGTACGAATTACATAGGCCAAAACACCAATTCCTGCACCAAATATCACTCGTCCAAGTGGTGTTGTTGGCGCTGTTACGGGATCAGTCGCAATAAAAAATGCAGCAAAAATCGCAGCACCACTCATAATATGAAATAACGGCGAAGCATAATGTTCGGAATCAATCCCGTAAAAAACAGCTGCAATGATAAACAGAGCACCCAATAATCCAGCAGGCACATGCCAGGTAATCACTTTTTTATAGATCAACCAGGCTCCACCAACCAATATTGCCAGATTAATCCACTCCCAGCCCACACCGCCCATGAGTCCAAATACAGGGTGGCTGCTCAGTGACTCTGCCACTGTATGCTCAAGACGCAGTTCGGATTTAAGCATATCAAGTGGTGTCGCCATGGTCAGCGCATCTAACTGCAAGCCATTAACGATCTGCCCCGTAAAAATTACTGAAAAACTATCCACAAAAGATAAGTTGTAATCAACCAGTGTGAGTGGTGCTGACCAACCCGTCATCTCCAGTGGAAATGAAATGAGCAACATCACATACCCCACCATCGCGGGATTAAACGGATTAAAACCTAAACCACCATAAAGATGCTTGGCAATAATAATCGCAAAGGCAACGCCGAGCATCGTTAACCACCAAGGCATCAGAGGAGGTAATGCCATTGCCAACAGTGTTGCAGTCACGATGGCGCTTCCATCGGTCAAAAACAGTTTAATGGGACGTTGGCGCAATTTCAGCATCAATGCTTCACAGCAGAGGGCAGTCACGACAGCTAGAAGAATATTGATCACAATGCCCCAGCCAAAAAACCAGACATAAGCAATAAGAGCCGGCACGAGTGCATATAAAATACGCATCATCATTTGCGTCAGATTCTGACCTGAATGAGTTTGTGGCGAAGACCTGATATTAAAATTAATCATTTTTCTTCTCTGATTTCTTCGCTTTAGCACGAGCAATCGCAGCTCTCATTTCAGCTTTCTTTTGCTGACTCACAGCCATTTCTTTTTCAGGTTGGACTTGTTTTTTAGCCTCTTTTTTAGCTTTAGCACGTTCAATCGCGGCTTTGATTGCAGCCTTTTTATCATCGCTTACTCCACCTTCACCTGCGGCATCAGACTTTGCCTTTTTAGCTGCTAGTACCGCTTTTTTCTTGGCCAGTCGTGCAGCCCGTTCTGCTTTTTCCCGGTCAAGACGCGCCTGGCGAGCTTCATGACGAATACGCGCCTGATCCGCTTTTTTCTGATCTCGTTCTTTGGCTGCAATTTCAGTTTTTGAGAAACGAAAATACTGCACCAATGGAATATGACTCGGGCAAACATACGAGCAACAGCCACACTCAATGCAGTCAAACAAATTAATATTTTGTGCCTTATCAAACTCTTTCGAACGCGCAAACCAATAGAGTTGTTGTGGCAGCAGTGATACTGGGCAAACGTCTGCACAAGTTCCACAACGTATACAAGGCATCGCTGGTTGACTGGGCGACAAATCATAGTCTGTCGCGGCCAAAATACAATTAGTTGTTTTAATCACTGGAACACTGTGTTGATGCAGTTCAAAACCCATCATCGGCCCACCCATAACAAGACGAGTCATCGCCGCTGTTATACCTCCACACTGATCCAGCAGCTCACTCACAGGCGTACCAAAAAGCACCTCCAGATTATGTGGCTGTGCCACGCCCCCTCCCGTCACGGTCACATAACGTGAAACAAGTGGCGTACATTCATTCACGGCGTGATGCACTGCAGCGGCTGTACTGACATTTTGTATGACAATACCAATATTCAATGGCAAACCGTCATGCGGGACTTCTTTATCTGTAACCACCTGTATCAACTGTTTTTCACCTCCCGCAGGATACAGGGTCGGTACTTGCACCACTTCAATATCTTCATTGTGCAACTGCGCTTTCAAGATCTGAAATGCTTCAGGCTTATTATCTTCAACTGCAATTACAACATGTTTTGCTTTAAGTGCATGACGCAAAACTTTGATACCGCTAATAATTTCTTCTGGATTCGTGCGCATCAAAAGATCATCACAAGTAATAAAAGGCTCACACTCTGCGCCGTTTAAAATCAACGTATCAATCTGACAGTCCTGGCCGGGATTCAATTTTATAAACGAAGGGAAGCCTGCACCACCTAAACCCACAATGCCTGCATTACGAATCAAATTACGTAAGTGACTGGGATCCATTGACAAATAATCTTCTGCATCTGGGCGTTCAACCCAGCGGTCTTCGCCATCCGTTTCAATCACGATACAAGGTGCAGATGCACCCGATGGATGCGGAATCGCATGATCTTCAATCGCGACAACTTTTCCAGAGCTTGAAGCATGAATCGAGGCACTCACATAACCACTGGCCTGAGCAATCACCTGACCTTTAAGCACCGAATCACCCACGGCAATGACCGGTTCAGCTGATGTTCCGATATGCTGGTGCAGTGGAAGGTATAAACGATCAGGCAGGCAGGCTTTACGTACAGGTTGCCCTGTCGTCAATGACTTACGATCAGGCAGGTGAACACCACCACGAAACTTAGAGAGAATACGATTGATCATGAGCGTCTCTCTCCATCCGCTTCTGGCTCTGGCCACTTCCACTCTAAATAAGGTGTTTCAACCTCAATCATTTTAATACAATCAACCGGACACGGCTCCACACATAACACACACCCCGTACACTCACTTTCAATCACGGTATGCATCTGTTTCGCCGCACCTAAAATAGCATCAACGGGGCATGCCTGAATGCATAAAGTGCATCCAATACAGGCCTCTTCATCAATCACAGCCAGCATCGGTGGCTTGACTTCCCCCATTTCAGCATTCAGTGGTTTTGCTTCCCTGTTCAGGAGTTCAGCCAAGGCGACAATCGTATCGTTTCCACCCGGGGGACACTGATTAATATCCGCCTCATTATTAGCAATCGCCTGTGCATAAGGGCGGCATCCGGGGTAACTGCATTGGCCACATTGCGTTTGTGGTAAAAGCTTGTCGATTTGATCGACAATGGGATCGCCTTCCACCTTAAAGCGAACGGCGGAAAATCCCAGCAACAAGCCAAAAAAAACGGCTAACAGACCCAGAGCAATGATGGCCGTCAACATCGGTTAACCCTTCACCAAGCCAGAAAAACCCATAAATGCCATCGACATTAAGCCTGCTGTAATCAATGCAATCGCCGCCCCTTTAAAAGGCACGGGCACATCCGCCACTTCAACTCGTTCGCGCATCGCAGCAAACAGAATCAACACCAATGAAAATCCAACCGCAGCGCCAAAACCATAAACCAATGATTCCATAAAATTATGCTGCTCTTGAATATTAAGTAGTGCCACACCCAGAACGGCACAGTTTGTGGTAATCAATGGCAAAAAAATCCCAAGAACTTTATAGAGCAGTGGGCTGGTTTTATGCACCACCATTTCAGTAAATTGCACCACCACCGCAATCACAAGAATGAATGCAATTGTTCGCAGATAACTCAAACCCAATGGATCCAGCAAATAAAAATTAACCAGGTAACTACAAACCGAGGAGAGCGTCAGAACAAACGTTGTCGCCAGCGACATACCCACCGCCGTATCTAGTTTACGGGAAACGCCCATAAACGGGCATAGCCCAAGAAACTGGACTAAAACAAAGTTATTAACCAGTACGGTACTTACAATAATCAGCAGGTATTCAGTCATCATACACCCTGTAAATTATACTGCTACAGGAATGACAGGTTGTTGTTTTGAATCTTCAATCATCTGATCAGTTTGTTCTTTTTCCGCGCGGGTCATTAACGGTTTATATTTATTGATTTTATGTGCCAGCAGAGGGTTTTCAATATCACTCCACCGCAATTCAGGGATATTCAAAAAAATTTCTGTTTGCTGAGCAACTTGAGGCAGCACAGGTTTTAAGAAGAGTATCAACAAACGAAAAAGGTTCAATCCTGTGGTGCAAATCTCATGCAGTTCAGCGTCCCCACCCTCTTGCTTGGCTACCACCCACGGCTCTTTATCCGCAATATATTGGTTGGCCTGGTCCGCCAGTTCCATAATTTCACGAATGGCCTTGCTGTATTCACGTTTTTCAAAGCACTCACCGATGACTTCGATTCCACGAGTTACAAATATTTCATACAGAGTGCTATCGAGTGAATGGCCTAAATTTCCATCAAATCGTTTGGTAATGAAACCCGCACAGCGACTTGCAATATTAACTACTTTGCCGACAAGATCAGAGTTCACCCGCTGACGAAAATCTTCCAGGTTCAAATCAATATCTTCAATACCAGAACCCAGTTTAGCCGCAAAATAGTAACGCAGGTATTCAGGGTTCAAATGGTCCAGATAGGTTCTAGCCGCGATAAACGTTCCGCGTGATTTGGACATTTTTTGCCCATTCACTGTCAGGAAGCCATGTGCAAAAATAGCTGTTGGCTGACGAAAATCAGCCCCTTGCAACATCGCAGGCCAGAACAATGCATGAAAGTTGATGATATCTTTACCAATGAAATGATAAAGCTCCGCATCACTGCCTTTCGCCCAGTAGTCATCGAAGCTCAAGTCAGGCTGATTTTCACAAAAACTTTTGAAACTGGACATATAACCAATCGGCGCATCCAGCCAGACATAAAAATATTTACCCGGTGCATCAGGAATTTCAAAACCAAAATAAGGCGCATCACGTGAGATATCCCAGTCACGCAGCTCATCATCAACCCATTCTCGTAACTTATTGGAAATTTCAGGCTGCAATGTGGGTGCAAGTGTCGATTGAGGACGACCATAAGTATCACGCTCCACTTGCGGTGCACTTGTTCCTGCAATCCAGTCACTCAGCATCGCCTGGTAATCACTTAGCTTGAAAAAATAGTGCACAGACTCTTTTTCAATCGGTGCAGTTCCTGAAACTACTGAAACAGGATTTTTCAGTTCAAAAGAGTCGTAAGTCGCCCCGCATTTTTCACAGTTATCGCCATATTGATCATCCGCCCCGCATCGTGGGCACTCACCTTTAATATAGCGATCAGGCAAAAACATCTGCTTTTCAGCATCAAAAGCCTGTTTGATGGTACGCGTTACAATATGCCCTGCATCACGCTGGCGTTTATAGATCAGCTCCGAAAGCTCTCTGTTTTCATCAGAGTGAGTGCTGTGATAGTGATCAAAGCCGATATGGAAATCAGAAAAATCCTGTAAATGCTCGCCATGCACACGCTCAATCAATGCCTCAGGCGTAATCCCCTCCAGCTCAGCGCGTAACATAATAGCCGTGCCGTGGGTATCATCCGCACAAACATAATAGCACTGGTTACCACGCAGTTTTTGAAAGCGTACCCAGATATCAGTCTGGATATGCTCCAGCATATGACCAAGATGAATCGGCCCATTCGCATATGGCAATGCGCTGGTGACAAGGATTTTTCGAGCTTGATGAGACATTTTAAAAGAACACAATCTACATAAAAAATTAAAGGCAGGGATTATAGCCGATTATTGTGTTTATTGGGCAGTGCTATCATGCGAATTACTCTCTTAATTTCAAACCATCAACGAGAACCCCAAATTTTAGCTACGGCTCGATCTGTGCCAATCAAGCCGACCAGCAAACTGACCAAGCCAATTCCACCAAATATCAGTACAGGCAACAGATAACCTAATTCTTCTCCTTGAGCAACAAAAAATACCAGCGTTGCCAACCCAGAAAAAATAGCTCCCATAGCATTTAAAATAACTCGATGTGACGGTTTATAAATGAAAGATTCCTCCGTACCACCTGACTCAAAGAGATTCAAAATTGGAGAAAACAGGGTGCGTAATATCTGTTTCACAGTTCAATTTCTCCCTGTAAATATTTTGTTGCTTTTCCATAGATGTTGATGCGGCCATTAACCACTTCACAGCGCAGCTCTCCACCTCTTTTAGATACCCGTTTCACTCTATAGGGCGGGTAGTCAAATTTCAGTTTGCCACATAAAAAATAGATCATGTTAATAAATTTGAATCTAATTCGCCTCACCCAGGCTTGTTCAGATATTCCAGTCAGGTATGTGAACGCACCCAATTGACGATATCCCCAGCACCCATGGCACCAGGTTGACGTGCAATCTCCCGCCCATCTTTAAACAGCATCAACGTCGGAATACTGCGGATACCAAACTGAGCACCCAGACTCTGTTCAGCCTCGGTATCCACCTTGGCAAGGCGCACATGTGGCTCCAGCTGGGCGGCAGCTTGCTCAAAGGCAGGAGCCATCGCTTTACAGGGGCTACACCAAGGAGCCCAAAAATCCACCACCACGGGGATACCATTGCGGTTAATCTGACCTGTAAATGTTGCCGTTGTCAGTGCTACTGGATGAGCGTTAAAAAGTTTCTGATGGCATTTTCCACATTTAGGGTCATCGCTCAAACGCCCGCTGGGAATGCGGTTAACCGCGTGACAATGCGGGCAAACAATGTGTAACGCATCACTCATATTGATTCACCCCTTCTATTCATCATAGGTTCCTCCAACACTGCTAGCCGTGCCCGCAAGCGGTCAACTTCTCCCAGCAGATCCAGCGCCAGTGCCGCACCCGCCAGATTAACGCCAAGATCACGCTGCAAATGTTGCACGGTACGTATACGCTTTAACGTGGGGCCACTAAAGCGCCACTCAGATTTTGTCTGCTGTTGTGGCTCCAGCACACCCTCTTCCACTAACATAATGAGCCATTCAGCATTGACGGCGCAGGCATGGCTGAGCTCCACCAAAGTAAATTCAAGCTCCTCTTCAACGATGTTGCCACTAAACAGATAGGATTCTACAGTCATTTTTAAACTCCCAATGTAGCGCGTGGATTGAAGGCCAGTTTCTGCGCCATTTCGTTATATAACGCCTTGGCTTCATCACTGCTTGCCGGTGGTAGAGCGAGCTGCAGCACCACATATAGATCACCCGCAGCTTTACCAGGAATTCCTCGCCCTTTCAGGCGCATTCTGGCTCCAGATTTGGAGTTACCAGGAATCTTTAACTGAACTTTGCCCCCTGGGGTAGGCACATTGACCGAGGCACCCAAAGCAGCCTCCCATGGAGCAATCGGCAGATCAAGATAAATATCCCGTCCATCGACCCGATAAAACGGATGTGGTCTGAATTCGACTTCAAGATAGAGATCCCCCGCCTTGCCTTGACCTGCGCCGGGATCTCCCTGACCTGCAAGACGAATATGCTGCCCCTGATACACACCCTTGGGAATGCGAACATTAAGAGAGCGATTCTCCAGATGAGGTCGGCCATCAGCACCCATGACAGTATGACGTAACGTAATGGTACGGCTGGCACCGTGAAATGTATCATCAAGGTCGATAACAACCTTGGCATAACTATCTTCACCGCGCATATTGAAGTGAGGATCACGCGCATGCCCTCCTGCGGCAAAACCGTCCCCAAAAAGTGAACCAAAAAAATCACTGAAATTGGAAGCATCAGCCTGAGTAAAACCACCCCCATGAAACTCAAAGCCCTGGTTCCAGTCTGGTGGAGGATTAAAATCCTGCCCCGCCTTCCAGTTGGCACCCAACTGATCATAAGCGACCCGTTTTTCAGGATCCTTCAGCACTTCATAAGCCTCACCGACCTCCTTGAAGCGCTCCTCAGCATTCGTCTCTTTACTCACATCGGGATGAAACTTACGTGCCAGTTTACGATAGGCCTTTTTGATATCACTCTGGCTGGCTGTACGCTCAACCCCCATAATTTTGTAGTAATCTTTATACTCCAATACCTAGCTCCCCAGCTTAATACGTCAAAAACAGATTTATAACAAAACATAGCCTGCCATATTGAGCAAGCACCGTATGCAACTTAAGTTATAGACTTTACTGTATAACAAAACAACAAAACGAGCTTTGATTTTCTTTCTTGAGTAATTAACAAACCCTTTCATACTTCCTTATTGTGGCGAATTGATTCATTATTCGCTTCAGCAGATCAATCACTAAAACAAGTAAACCCTAAGAGTAAAAGATAGAAAAATGGCACAACTCAAATATACTGCGGGAATTCCTGTATTACTTTATATCGCTGCGTTCGTCATTGTTGTGGCTGGAATGCAGGCGGCCAAACCTATTATCATCCCTTTTTTGCTCTCTATATTTATTGCCATCATCAGTGCGCCGCCTCTATTTTGGTTAGAAGATCGGGGGCTCCCCCGCTCACTCGCCATGATCGTTGTTATCACAAGTGTCATTATCGTTGTGTTCGGATTGGGTGCTCTGGTCGGGTCTTCACTTAAAAGTTTTTCGGCCGACCTACCCTTTTATCAGGAGCGCCTCACCGAGCAGATGACACAAGCAAGAGTGTGGGCTGAAAGTTTCGGTTTTGAAATATCGTTGGAGGTGTTAACCACTGCATTTGACCCCGCTGTTGCAATGAAGCTGGCGGCTCAAACACTCAATGGCCTCGGGGGCGCTTTAGGGAATGTCTTTTTGATTTTGCTCACTGTTGTTTTTATTCTGTTTGAAACATCCAGCTTCCCAAGAAAGCTGCGTATTGCACTAGGCGATCAAAAAGATTCACTCATCCCATTCCAAAAATTCACCTCGACAGTAAAAAATTACCTGGCTATTAAAAGTATTAGCAGCCTTCTGACCGCTGTTTTAATCACTCTTTGGCTTGTTATTATTGGCGTAGACTACCCTCTTCTTTGGGGATTGCTGGTATTTATGCTCAATTTTGTTCCCAATATTGGTTCAATTATTGCGGCCATTCCCGTCATATTACTTGCATTAGTTCAGCTAGGAACTGGCGCTGCCATCAGTACAGCAATTGGCTTTTTGGTTGTCAACGTTGTTGTGGGAAATATATTGGAGCCGCGCTTCATGGGGCGTGGATTAGGCTTATCACCATTAGTTGTATTTTTATCGTTAGTATTTTGGGGATGGGTATTGGGACCTGTAGGAATGTTTCTTTCAGTACCGTTAACAATGACTATAAAAATTGCACTTGATAGCCGAGATGAAACACACTGGCTTGCCGTATTGCTAGGAACTGCCGACTCAGAAGAAGCCGCTCACACTCAAGTTCCGCCCTCTTCAAAATCAACTTTATAAATCATTATGACCTCAACTTTCCCACTATTCGCCACTGCGCCCAAGGGCGTTGCTTCGCTTTTATTTGATGAACTAAAAACACTTGGAGCCACAAACCTCAAGGAACAGCCCGCAGGTGTTTTATTTGAGGGAACACTGGAAACAGCCTATCGCGCCTGCCTCTGGTCACGTACTGCAAATAGAATTTTACTGCCTCTGGTCAATTTTCACGCACCAACGCCCGAAGCACTCTATGAAAATATTCAAGAGATCGACTGGTCTGAACATATGAGTGCTTATGATACGTTGGCGATTGATTTCAACCTTTCAAGTTCACGCATTACCCACAGCCATTTTGCTGCGTTGAAAGTCAAAGATGCGATTGTCGATCAGTTTCGAGACCGCTGCAATGAGCGCCCATCAATTGACACCCACCGGCCTGATCTGCGTATTAATGTACATCTGAATCGAGATCAGGCGAATGTCAGTATTGATCTTTCCGGCGATAGCCTTCATAAACGCAGCTATCGGATTGAAAACATCAAAGCCCCTTTGAAAGAAAACCTGGCTGCAGCACTTTTATTACGCGCGGGTTGGCCAGAAATTTCACAAAAAGGTGGCTCATTGCTTGATCCAATGTGCGGCTCAGGCACATTTCTTATTGAAGCGGCGCTCATAGCCATGGATATTGCACCCGGTCTGGAACGTGACTTTTTTGGTTTTACCGGCTGGAAAAAACATGATGCGCCACTTTGGCAAACGTTACGCAACGAAGCTCTAGATCGCCGTGATCAAGGCCAGTTAAAAGAAAAGCCAAGTATATTTGGCTTTGATACAGATCGTCGATCAGTCCGTGCCTCTATTGAAAATGTTGATGCAGTCGGCTTGATTAATGACATCCATATTCTTCAACGTGACCTATCTGTGTTAGAAGCTCCAGCGGGTGCTCAGGCCGGCCTGCTCATTGTCAACCCACCCTATGGTGAGCGCTTGGGTGAAATTGAAGAGCTGACTGTTTTATATGCCGATCTGGGCGACAAGTTAAAAGAGCATTTTGTAGGCTGGCAAGCGGCCGTATTTACGGGGAACCCTGATCTCGCTAAACGTATGGGAATGCGTCCTCACAAACAACATCCTCTTTTTAATGGGGCACTGCCTTGCAAACTGCTTAGGTTTGACCTGCAAGAAAAGTGGTTTATCGAACGCCCCGTTCTATCGGGCGGTGTCTCGATGCCAAAACCGGCAAAACCGGAAGAGCTCAGTGACGGCGCGCAAATGTTTGCCAATCGCCTTCGCAAAAACATGAAAACACTGAAACGATGGGCAACGCGTGAAAGTATCACTTGTTATCGAATTTATGATGCGGATCTACCTGAATATTCATTAGCAATTGACCTGTTCCATGATGTGAATGGCAAAAAACGAATCTGCGTCCAGGAATACGAAGCCCCCAAAACCATTGACCCAGCTAAAGCCAAGACCCGTTTACGTGAAGCGCTCGCAGTATTGCCTGGACTATTAGAAATTCCAATGGAGCAACTGTTTTTCAAAGTCCGCCGTCGCCAAAAAGGCAATGCACAATATGAAAAACAAGCCTCTGATGAAAATTTTATTGAGATCACTGAAGGTCCATGCCGATTTTTAGTTAATTTTACAGACTACCTGGATGTCGGGCTGTTTCTTGATCACCGAATAACCCGCAGCCTGATCGGCAAACTGGCGGCAAATCAGCGCGTATTAAATCTATTTGCATACACGGGCAGTGCCAGCGTTCACGCCGCCATGGGTGGCGCAAAATCAACCACAACAATTGACATGTCAAAAACCTACTATGAGTGGGCAAAACGGAACATGGAGTTGAATGGTTTTGATAAAACCAACCACTCATTCATTCGAACAGACTGCCTGCAATGGCTAGAAGAAAAGTATGGAGAGAGCAATGTATGGAATCGTTACGGATTAATCTTTCTTGATCCGCCCACATTTTCTACTTCCAAACGCATGGAGCGTAATTTTGATATTCAAAAGGATCACGTTGAATTAATCAAACAAGCCGCTCACTTATTGACTGCCGATGGCACACTGATATTTTCAAATAACTTTAGAAAATTCAAAATGGATCATGAAGCGCTGAGTGATTTGATGATTAAAGATATTACTCAACAAACGATTCCAAAAGATTTTTCACGTAATAGCAAGATTCACAACTGTTGGGAGATCAAACCAAGGGGCTGACTTACCTTCTTCCCCCGCCCATCATGCCACCGCCGCCCGTGTTTCCTCCCCCACCGACTCCGTAATTGTTTTGCTCTGGATCGTAATAGAGTGTCCAGTCCTGATCAAGGTTGAAATCACCATCAATGTAATCATAGGCATTGGCATCTACATCTTGGCCGCCAGCAAAATCTTCACTGCCAGGAGTGAATGTATACATGCCCGCAGTGAGCGTTGAATTAGAACCTGGTTTGTTGGCTTGGTTGGTAAATTCGGCAAAGTCAAAATCACCCTCTTTTTCCATTCCCATGGGCATGTCAGGGTCAGTAATTATCAGTGTGTTTATGGTGCTGGCAACTTTATCTTTCTCTGCATAAGTGCTGTTGCTCATGTCAAACTCAAAGTAGGTCAGCATATTTTCTTCTTCATCATTGATCGTTTGCGTAAGTTTTGGTTTGTATTCAAAAGAGTCTTTAATAAACTCCTGGCAATAGTCATCGCTCTCTTTACATTCCCAGGTTTCAGTGACAGCATCCCAGCTTCCACCTAAAACCTGATACATAATAGTTCTGGAAGGGTTGCCGGTTGCGTTGCCTGTAAAAAGGTTATCATTCCCTTTAAGACCAAGCGGATCACCTGCATTGCAGTTACTGATAAAGTTACCTCCCCCTCCCATTCCTCCCATACCACCACCACAGCTACCATCACCTTTGCTGGGAGAGGTTAAAATGGGTCGATTTGCACCGCCTCCCATCATGCCGCCTCCGCTCCCCCAATAAACATTAGAGCCGACTTTGGTATAAGTTTCTTGGGCAAAGCCCTGCTCCGGCGAACCAACAACAATGTGGTAATAAAGCTCACCATCAACTTCAAAATACTCTTGCAAGAAAGTTGAACCATCATCAACACCCCAGCTCATCATGCCACCCCCACAACCTGCATTGCTTTCATTGGGTCGATTACAGCGAACGTCGACAAGCGGATCATCACCAAAATCAGGGTCAGCCGAGTTGAAGTTAAAGGTAAAGTTCCTTTCCGCATGAGAGTGCATGGGGATGCTCATTAATAATAGCGTACCAAGAAAAAACCTGAAGAATAAATTCATTACGTCTTAACCTTCAAATCAGCTGAATGTAATATGGCTGATTTTTATGGCTTTGGAGCGTTCTTCCTTTTACGATCTTTGCCTAGATAATAATAAGAGGTGCGTAACTGCTTTTGCACCTTAGGCGATCTTATACTCATTAAAAGCCTCATTTGTGCGATTGCGGCACAAATGAAGTAAAAAAACAGACCGTTATAGCACTATTTAGCCACCTGAATTCAAATCATTAATTTTTTCGAGTAAAAACCCAGCTGTTTCCAGCCGTCAACTCTTCATTGAATTGATAACCATCGACATTAAAATTTTTAAGTTCACTCGGTTCTTCTAATTGATTTTTAATGACAAAGCGGCTGAACTGTCCACGTGCTTTTTTAGCATAAACACCCATCATTTTATATTGGCCATTTTTATAATCTTTAAAGGCTGGTGTGATCAGTTCTGCGTTAAGGATTTTGGTGTTAATCACCTTGAAATACTCATTGGATGCAAGGTTAACCAGAATATTAGACCCCATTTTTTTTAGCTGTGCATTAATACCCTCTGTCACAACATTACGCCAGAACTCATACAGATTTCTACCTCGATCATTATCAATCTTGCGCCCCATTTCCAAACGATAAGGTTGCATCAAATCCAGCGGCCTAAGCAAACCATACAGCCCTGATAAAATACGCAAATGTTGTTGCGCAAACTCAAAATCTTTTGCAGAAAATGTTTCTGCATCAAGCCCAGAATAAACATCACCTTTAAAAGCCAGCACAGCCTGTTTTGAGTTTTTAGGTGTAAAGGGCATACGCCATGTTTTAAAGCGTTCAAAATTTAACCTGGCAATTTTTTCACTTACAACCATTAACTCCATAATTTCAGGCTGAGAGTATTCTTTTACTCGGTTAATTAACATTTCAGCCTCATCTAAATAGTCTGGAATAGAATATTCAGATGTTTGAGGGCTCGTATCATAATCAAGGGTTTTCGCGGGTGAAATTACTAATAACATAAAAAAGCTCGTGGCTAAAATTCAAAACATAATCATATCGTGCCTCTTGGTAGTCACACTCTGCACGACACGTCTCTTTGTTGGCTTATCGCAAGTCATTGATTAGTAATAACGGATACTCAACATCAGTGCACCATTAAAAGACCCGCTAAATATTAACTGTATTCTTCGATTCTGAAAATTGGCTTTTGATTGAGTTTCCCAACATGATGCACATAATCAAGCAGTTCATCTAGGCTATCAATTGTATTGGGATCTATTTTTTCTGTATTTTCACTCACATTATATTCCTGTCAGGAAAATCACAATGAATGCTTCAGCATTTTTTTCTTAACGTGCCCGATGGCTTTGGCTGGATTTAACCCTTTAGGGCAGACATCGACACAGTTCATCACAGTATGACAACGAAATAATTTATACGGGCCATCCAGATTGCTAAGCCGCTCTTCAGCCATCTGATCACGACTATCCTCTAAAAACCGTGACACCTGCAATAGTGCCGCAGGCCCTAAATATTTATCAGGGTTCCACCAAAATGACGGGCATGACATCGAGCAACAGCCACACAAAATACACTCATATAATCCATCCAGCCGATCCCGTTCTTTAGGCGTTTGTTTAAGCTCAACCTCAGGCAGTGGATCTTTAGTCATTAAATAGGGCTTTGTGGCACGATATTGTTTGTAAAACGTATCCATATCAATAATAAGATCACGAATCACAGGAGCACCTGGCAAAGGGCGAACCTCTACAGGCTCTTTCAAACTTGATAGCGGTGTAATGCAGGCCAAGCCATTTCGACCATTGATATTCATCGAATCTGAGCCACAAACACCTTCACCACATGAGCGCCTGAAACCAAGCGATTCATCCTGCTCTTTCAATTTCAACAGCGCTTCAAGCAACATCATGTCAGAGCGAACATCTTTCAGCTCATACTCTTGCATATAAGGTGCTTCGTCTTTTTCCGGATTGTAACGATAAATTGAAAAGCGCATATTAATAGACTCGGGGCTTAGGGGGAAAACTTTCGACTGTGAGTGGTTTCATACGTACAGGTTTGTAATCCAGCTTCCGCCCCTCTTTAAAATAAAGGCTATGTTTAAGCCAATGTTCATCGTCCCGCTCAGGGTAATCAATACGTGAATGTGCTCCACGACTTTCCGTTCGAGCCTGTGCGGAGATCACAGTCGCCAATGCATTTTCGATCAAATTTTCCAGCTCTAGTGCTTCAATTCGAGCCGTATTAAAAACTTGACTGTGATCGGTTAAATAGACTCCATCCAGATCAGCTGCAATTTTGGAAATTTTTTCAACGCCTTCTTTTAAAATCTCATCTGTGCGAAAGACACCACAATATTTTTCCATGGTTTGTTGCAATCTATTTCGCAAGCTATCAATACTCTCGCCATCACCCTCTTGATCCCAGCGAGCCAATCGCTCCAAAGCCTTCTCAACACTCTCATTATTGAGTGGCTTATGATATCGGTGCTCTTTCAAATAATCGGTAATATGGCTGCCTGCTGCACGACCAAAAACAACAATATCCAATAGAGAGTTTCCTCCCAGGCGATTCGCTCCATGCACAGAGACACAGGCGCACTCCCCAACAGCATATAACCCTGGCACCGGCTCTTCTGCACCATGTTTCATAGGCACAACCACCTGACCGTGACGATTTGTCGGAATTCCACCCATCGTATAGTGAGCTGTTGGGTAGACGGGTATTGGCGCTTCAATCGGGTCAATATTCATAAACGTCATCGACATATCACGAATACCGGGCAGACGTTTGCGAATCACTTCGGCATCTAAATGATCAAGTTTGAGCAAAACATGATCTTTACCCGAGCCACAACCACGCCCCTCCTGAACTTCCATAAAAATTGCACGACTCACCACATCCCGGCTGGCCAAATCTTTTGCATGGGGTGCGTAGCGCTCCATAAAACGCTCACCTTCTGAATTAACGAGATACCCACCTTCACCCCTAACACCTTCACTGATCAACATTCCTTTGCCAGCAATGCCAGTCGGATGGAACTGAAAAAATTCCATATCCTGCAATGGAATACCAGCTCGTAAAGCCATCGCCAAACCATCACCCGTATTAATCATGGCATTGGTATTGGTGCGAAAAATTTGACCTGCTCCCCCTGTGGCCAACAACGTGGTTTTTGCTTCAATGATCAACACTTCCCCTGTCGCAATCGACATAACGACTGCGCCAAGAATTTCATCTTCCTCACTCTTAATCAGATCCAGCGCGAAATATTCATCAAAAAAATGAGTTTTTACTCGAATATTTTGTTGGTACAGCGTGTGCAAAATAGCATGGCCTGTACGGTCTGCCGCAGCGCATGTTCGAGCCGCTTGTTCACCCCCAAAGTTCTGGCTTTGCCCACCAAAGGGGCGCTGATAAATAGAGCCATCTTCCAGGCGTGAAAAAGGAACACCCGCGTGTTCCAGCTCGATTACAAGCCGTGATGCAGCGCGGCACATATACTCAATGGCATCTTGATCACCTAAATAATCACTGCCTTTAATTGTATCGTACATGTGCCAGTGCCAACTGTCGGGCACAACATTAGCCAGTGCCGCATTGATACCACCCTGAGCTGCAACGGTATGTGAGCGTGTAGGGAATACTTTTGAAACAACCGCTACATCCGCGCTCGTCTCGCCCATCTGCATAGCGGCACGCAATCCACCGCCGCCTGCGCCGATCACTAAAGTATCAAATTTTCGACGCTCTAATTTATCTATTGCCAATCTGTTTTTTGAAAGCGTCATAATGTCATCCCTAGTAATACCCGTCCGAACCATATTCCCATAGCAATTAAACTGGTCATAGCCAATGTTAATGCAGTAAATCGTAACCAGACAGGATGGATATAATCAATAATTACATCACGAACACCTATCCAGGCATGCAATAAAAGAGCAGCAATAAATAGAGCGCTGGCGACAAATACCCAAGGATTTGACAACCAGAGTTGCCATGCATAAAAATCAGCTGGGGGATGACAAATGAAATGAAAAAACAGATAAATAATAAATAGCGCCAAATAAACAGCACTGATTCGCTGAATCACCCACGCACGGAGTCCACTCATTAAGGTATTCAAAATAGAGCGCCCAAAGTGAAAAGAAAAATAACAAAGCCTAAAATAAATACAATCTGCGCACTTAGCCGTGAAGCTTTCTTGTCTATTGCCACATCAAAATCAAGAAGCAAATAACGAATTCCTGCAAATAGATGATGAGATAACCCCCAGAAAGTCAATGCAATAAAAAGTTTAACAGTGGTTGAATCCAACATGGAAACGACCTCATTAAACCCGGCTTCCCCTTGCAACGAGCGTTCAAAAAAATAGATGAAAAATGGAATAAAAAGAAAAAGTATGACACCAGAAATACGGTGAAAAATTGACAAGATGCCTTGCAATGGAAGTTTAATCTTTAGTAGATTAAGAAAAACAGGTGGTTTTTTTTGAGTTACCATAGCGTCCAGTCTAGTTTTATATGAGTGGCAAAATCAATTTTTATATACAATTATAATAACTTATCGTAACTTCTTTACTAATTTTTAAGTGATTTTTTATGAATATTGAGTGGCAAAATTTTTTAGCTTCTAAAGAAGCTGTTATTGAGAACGAAAAAATAGTCTATTTCGGCAATATCAATAAAGAGCTTCGGCAAAGTAATAATGGCCATATTATGGCTAATTTATCACATATCGGTTTGATTTCAGCTGGAGGTGATGATGCCTTAAATTTCCTTCAAGGGCAGCTCACCAATGACATTAACCAAGTCACAGATAACAACGCTCAACTCAGCGCATACTGCTCGCCTAAAGGCCGAGCACTGGCGCTTTTTTTAATTTACAAACAAAACCAGAGTATATACCTTCAGGTTTCTGAAGAACTAATAGAGCCCACACTCAAGCGACTTAAAATGTTTGTCATGCGCTCTAAAGTCACTTTAGAGGATTGCACTGATCAATTCATCCGGTTCGGTTTATCTGGATCTAACAGCGAACAAAAGTTGATCAAACTATTTTCAAATATTCCCACTGAAGACTACAGCGCACTGCAACTGCCAAAAATAACGATCATTCGACTCCCTGGCGTTCACCCACGCTTTGAACTGATTGGCAGTAATGTGAGCGAAATGAAAATTATCTGGTCAACTTTAAGCCAGGAGTTCACACCTGTTGGGTATTCAGCGTGGGAACTGACAAATATTCAAGCAGGAATACCAACACTCAGCGCAGCAACCGCTGATAAATTTGTTCCACAAATGATTAATCTGGACGAACTTAATGCAATTAACTTCAAAAAAGGGTGCTATGTCGGGCAAGAAGTGATTGCACGAGTCAAGTATCTCGGCAAAGTAAAACGCCGAATACATCAGGCTTCCATTGAATCAACTTTCACACCACAAGCAGGTGATACTGTTTATTGTGGCGACAATGAAGCAATAATCGGGCTTGTTGTTTCAGCGCAGCCCACAAGTGAAAAAAAACAAGCTTTATTAATCTCTATAAAAGAGGACTTTCTTGAAAATAACCACATCTATCTAGAGAGTAATCAAGAAAAAACGCTGGTTAAGTTGATATCAAAAGTGCCACTGCAAGAATGACCATCACTCTTTATTTTTCAGGTAAGCCTCTACTTGAGTGACAAAGCGGTCGGGCTCAATGGGTTTCTGAATGTAACCATCAAAACCTGCTGCAAGAATGGCTTCACGATCACCCGCCATCACTTTAGCGGTCAGGGCAACAACTGTAGGTGCATTTGTAGTCGCCTGAATGCGTCGAGTCGCCTCCAGACCACCCATCCCCGGCATCTGGATATCCATTAAAACCAGAGCCAGTGAATTTGACTGAACTGCTGCTACCGCTTGTTCGCCATTATTGGCTTCACAAACAGTATAGCCACTGCGTTCAAGAAGAAAACGTGTCAGATAAAGATTTTGTTCATTGTCATCGGCGACTAATATTGTGGGTTTTGGCATCATTTATTGTACTCATCCTTAATTTTTCAGTCACGTATACGGAAACAATTTTTATGATGTTAATTATTCACAAATACGCCATGCAGTACGATACGGAAAGTAGAGCCTTTACCGAGCTGGCTATGCACTGTAATTTTACCCCCTAAAAGCTTGGCAAAACGTTGGCTGATAGCCAGCCCTAACCCAGTGCCTTCGTACTCTCGCTCTGTACGGGTATCGACTTGCTCGAAAGCACCGAAAACTTTACCTTGATCCTCTTCACTAATACCGATCCCCGTATCCACGACTTCTAACACCACATCATGGTTTTTTTGTCGACAAACTAGCGTGACACTGCCCCGCTCGGTAAATTTAATCGCATTCCCCATGAGATTAAACAATATTTGACGCAACTTACCACGGTCGGTATACACAATTTTTGGAGCATGACCTACAAGCTTTAAAGATAGATCTTTAGAGCCTATTTGAGCCATCATTAAGGCCTTGATCTCTTCTAACAACGGCATCAGTTCAAAGGCTTCCTTGATAACTTTCAACTTGCCTGATTCAACTTTGGATAGGTCCAGAATATCATTAATCAACTCCAGCAAATGGCTGGCAGAGCCATAAATCATCTGCAATTGACGAGCCTGCTCCTCATTCACCTTTCCGGCCATACCACTCTTCATGATTCCGGCAAAACCAATGATAGAATTCAGAGGTGTCCGCAGCTCGTGACTCATATTGGCTAAAAACTCTGACTTGGCACTATTGGCTTTCAAAGCAGATTCTTTAGCTTGAATCAGTTGTTTCTCCATCTGTTTGCGTTCAATAATTTCTTGTTTGAGAGATGCGTTAGTATCAGCCAATTCAAGAGTTCGCTGAACAACCAAGCCTTCAAGTTTGAATAAAATGTACCCCACATAGGCGAGTAGTAATATTGATATCAAGTAGAGTGCCAATCGATAACCATTGGCTTTGATGAGCAAGCTTTCATTATGACGCTGGTAGACATTGTATAATGAATTCAGCTCTCGAGAAGTAGGCAAAGTCATGAGCTCTTGCAGTATAGAATCCACTTTGATTTTTTGTTGCACAATCACTTTTACATGCGTCATAAGATTGTTGATACGCTGCTGCAAAGGCGTATCCCACTGGCTCTGCAAATGAAGCAATTGTGGTAACAGCGCCTCTATTTTCCCCGGATACACTTGGTCGCTGGTGAGGTTGTATGCCAAAGTGTAGTGCTCCAGAAGATTGATGTATTTAATCAGTGGATGAGCCTCATCTCTAGTGAGAGCCAAGGCTTTTGTCTGAGTGGCAGCGATGGGAAGAAAATTCAGTGAATTTTTGAGAACAGAAACTTGTGACTTAAGCTGCTCTAATAAATCAACCTTATGTTCAAATGCCTCTATCACTTTTTTTTGGTTCAGATTGATATCATCGTACTGAAACATATCAGCCGCTTTCAAGGTGTTATTTAGTCGGTTCTGAACTGCAATAATCTCTATCGAAGTATCCATGAGCGTATCGTAATGAGCGAGTAGACCATAGCGCACTTTAAGGAAATCCTGATTCAAGGCGGCATCAAGCTGGTGTAACTGTCTCAGATTATCAATAACCCGAGTATGCCGCTCAGGAACAACGGCCTGAGTGTTAATATATAGATACGATAATACAGCCATCAACAAGAAACCGACAGCCCAATGCCCTGGCTTTTTGGCATATCGCCTCATCGCGTTTGCCCTTCAGGTTCGCTGAATGTGGTTTCCTCGTAAACTCTGGATAGTGGTTGCCCTTGATACTCACCAGGCAAGGTCTTGAGAAAGGCAATAATGTGTTCAATATCAGCATCCGGGATGGTGCGCCCCAACTGATACTTAGCCATGATTTTGACTGCATCATAGAGAGTTTCGGCTGAACCATTGTGAAAATAGGGGGAGGTCAGCGCAACCAATCGCAAGGAGGGCACACGAAATACATAACGATCCCGCTCTTGGCCGGTCACATTAAAGCGCCCTAAACCCCTCTTTCCTGAAAGTCTGTCATCATCAAAAAACTCTTCAATTACACCGAGTTTTTGAAACATATTACCACCTACATTGCGCCCTTGATGGCAAGCAATACAACCATAGTCCTTAAATAATCGGTAACCAGACTTTTCCAGTGCATTGATCGAATCAACATCACCGCGCAAGTATTGATCAAAACGTGAATTTACAGTGATTAAACTACGCTCAAAGGTCGCGATAGCATTACGAACATTAGCTGCAGTGATACCATCGGAATATAATGTCCCAAAGCTCTTTTGATATTCGCGATCCCGTTTGAGTTTGCTGATCAATACTGGCCACTGAGTCGCAAACTCATGAGGAGCAGTGATTACAAAGTCGATCTGTTCTTCCAGAGTTTTGGCACGTCCATCCCAAAACAGGCGATGGTTAAGACTGCTATTGAATACGGTAAGACTATTAGCTCCCAATTCAACACCATCCTGCCCCTGAGCTTTTTCTGGGCAATCAGCGCCGCCACTTTTCAAAATGTGACAACTGGCACAGGACATATCATTATTGTGCGCCAAGCGAGGTTCATTAAATAATCTTTCGCCCAAAGCAGTCTTATCTGGATTAAGCCCCTTTAGAGAAAAAAGGGGCTGGATAGGTTCCAATTGTAAATCAAGTGGTGACAGAGGTTTATCTTTCACCTGTGGTGCGCTATTCGCATAGATCAGGCAAGGCAAGAGAAACAAATTAATCAATAAAAGTTTCAACAAATATTTAGGTTGTTTTTTATGATTTTTTATCAATCCATCCATGTCACTGCGCTCCCATTTTCACTGCTCAGCACCCTCTTTACCGAAAGGTGACTGCACCAAGAGTATCACTATCTCACTTTTAATCAGGCCTTGTGAAAATTTTCTTACCTGAATTCAGGTTACTTGTTCTTGACCAGTTTTTTTAAAAGCAATGCCCACAACACAAAACAGTGCTGCAAACACCCCCCCAACCACCGCTGACCCCACGAGGATAAATGATAGAAAAATAAGCCCCGAGCTTGCAATCACAGCATTATTCTTCATATTAATACTCCTTGCTATCCAAATGATCACTGGAATCAACAACAGTAAAAATAACCCATACTTTATTCCGATACTAATCAGGTCACTTTTAATATTTTCTTCCGAGTTAAGCGCTCGAAAAAGCACTTCAAGATGTTCTTTATCTTCGTTAAAATCTCGAAAAAGTACTTCAAGCTGATCTTTATCTTCTTTTGTAATCTCATCTTTGCTCTTTAGTTCATTATATTTAGCTTCTTTGCTCTTTAGCTCATTATATTCAACTTCGTACTCTGCTTTTGCCATTGCAGACTGTGGCAATAATAAGTAGCTGGAAGTCACTGCTATTCCCCACGCTACCAAGCCAACCAACAGTATTTTCAAATATTGATTCACAATTTTACCTCCATGATTATTTTTTGCCAGACTACCATATTCATTATTTCGCGGCGAAGTTATCCAGACAATGATAAAATGCCGATTTTTTAGCCCACTAATTAGAAATTAGAGATATCATGTTTCAACTTCGCGGCTCCATTGCTCTTTCATTTTTTCGTCAAAAGAAACTTCTAGCCACTCTAAAGGCTCAGTTTCCAGATATTTTCTCCATCAAAGCAGAGTTCACTCATTTTATTAATGACGAACAGGCATTGACCCAAGATGAACTCACACTGCTCAATAATCTGTTGGATTCGGGTGAAGAAAAAAACGCAAAAAAACCAAATGGACAACTATTTCTAGTCACTCCGAGATTCGGAACAATCTCGCCCTGGTCGAGCAAAGCCACAGATATTTTGCATATTTGTGGCTTAAATAATATCAAACGCATTGAGCGTGGCATTAATTATTACATTTCAAAACAGAGCGGCTCACTCAGTATTGATGAAAGCAAAGCCATCAGTGATCTTATTCACGACCGCATGACCGAAGTCGTGATTTCAAATTCAGATGATGCACATAAGCTGTTTTTGGCCGCTGAACCTGCGCCATTAGAACGTATCAATCTACTTAATGACGGTAAACCTGCTCTGATCGAAGCTAATCAAAATTTAGGATTAGCTCTCAGTGATGATGAAATTGATTACCTCGTTGAAAACTACATCACACTCGGACGCAACCCCAGCGATGTGGAGTTGATGATGTTTGCTCAAGCGAATTCCGAGCATTGTCGGCACAAAATTTTCAATGCTGACTGGAGTATTGACGGCATTGAACAGCAAAAAAGCCTGTTTGCGATGATTAAAAACACCACTATTTTAAATCCAGAAGGTGTTTTATCGGCTTACCATGACAACTCATCGGTGATTCAAGGCTCACCTGCTTACAAGTTATTCCCCAATCCTGAATCAAACAGCTACGAGCACCATGAAGAAGTTAACCATATATTAATGAAAGTGGAAACTCACAATCACCCCACTGCCATATCACCTTTTGCAGGTGCTGCAACAGGTGCTGGCGGTGAAATTCGTGATGAAGGTGCAACAGGTCGTGGCAGTAAACCTAAAGCGGGATTATCCGGATTTTCAGTTTCCAACCTAAGAATACCCAACGCAGAGCAGCCGTGGGAAACCGATTTTGGTAAACCAGAACGCATTGCCTCAGCACTGGATATTATGCTTGAAGGTCCTATTGGTGCGGCTGCATTCAATAATGAGTTTGGTCGCCCCAATCTCTGTGGCTACTTTCGTACTTATGAAGATAAAGCCCTCGGCCCCAATGGCGAAGAGCTACGTGGTTACCATAAACCCATCATGATCGCGGGTGGCCTTGGCTCTATTCGCGAACAATATATTGATAAGAACCCAATCCCTGCGGGTACTCATCTGATCGTACTCGGCGGCCCAGCCATGTTAATTGGTTTAGGTGGTGGCGCGGCCTCTTCAGTTGAAAGTGGCGCAAGCAGTGAAACCTTGGATTTCGCATCGGTACAACGTGGCAACCCTGAAATGGAACGTCGCTGTCAAGAGGTGATAGATGCTTGCTGGCGTATGAATCATAACCCCATCGTCGCTATTCATGATGTCGGCGCGGGCGGTATTTCCAATGCATTGCCTGAATTGGTGAATGACTGTAATCGTGGCGCAACAGTCAGGCTGCGTGACCTGCCTTGTGATGATTCCAGCATGTCACCCATGCAAATTTGGTGCAATGAGTCACAAGAGCGTTACATGCTGGCCATCACTTCTGAAGATTTAGAGCTGTTCAAAGCACTGTGTGAGCGTGAACGCTGCCCGTATGCGGTGGTCGGTGAAGCGACTGACGAGGCGCACCTTATACTTGATGATTCGCTGTTTGATAATCAACCCGTTGATCTACCGCTATCACTGCTTTTAGGTAAACCCCCTAAAATGTTTCGTGATGTACAGCGTCACCCTTTTGATAAAAACGAGATCAATCTCGATGGCATTGATTTTCATGAAGCGGCCTTTCGCGTGCTGCGTTTACCCACCGTTGCAGACAAAAGCTTTTTGATCACCATTGGTGATCGCAGCATTACGGGGCTGGTGCATCGTGACCAAATGGTCGGGCCATGGCAAATTCCAGTGGCTGATGTTGCCGTGACACTGACCGACTACGATGGTTACACTGGTGAAGCGATGGCAATGGGTGAACGTGCCCCGATTGCTCTAACCAATCATGCCGCCTCAGGTCGCATGGCGATTGGTGAAGCACTGACCAATCTGGCGGCAGCACGCATCAACAAAATGGGTGATATCAAGCTTTCCGCCAATTGGATGGCAGCGGCTGGTCATGATGGCGAAGATGCTGGGCTGTATGATACGGTTCATGCCATTGGCATGGAACTGTGCCCCGCTTTGGGCATTGCAATTCCTGTCGGCAAAGATTCCTTGTCGATGAAAACAGTCTGGCAAGAGCGTGGCCAAAACCAGGAGATGACCTCCCCTTTATCGCTCATCATCAGTGCTTTTTCACCCGTCACTGATGCACGTAAAACGCTCACGCCTGAGCTGGTCACCGACCAAGCCGATACAGGTCTTATTTTGATCGATCTGGGTCAAGGCAAAAATCGCCTGGCAGGATCAAGTTTGGCGCAAGTCTATAACCAAGTCGGTAATCAAGCGCCTGACTTGGATGATGTTGATGCTTTCAAGAGATTCTTTGATGTTATTCAAACCATGAATGACGCTGGGCTGTTATTGGCCTACCATGACCGCTCCGATGGAGGCTTGTTCGCCACACTCTGCGAAATGGCTTTTGCGGGACACACCGGCATTACTTGCAAACTCGATGAGTTAGGTGATGGTGTTATGGCCGCACTATTCAATGAAGAACTGGGCGCTGTGATTCAAGTCGCTGATACAGAAAAAGTGCTCGATTTACTGGATGATGTAGACCTCGACAAATATAGCCATGTAATTGCCCAACTCAATGATGAAGATCGCATTGTATTTACATATGAGACCCAAGAAATTCTGAGCGACAGCCGCGTTAATTTCCAACGAGTATGGTCTGAAACCTCATGGCGCATGCAAGCTTTGCGAGATAACCCCGAATGTGCAGATCAAGAGTATGCCGCCATTCTAGACGATGAAGATCCAGGTTTAAATATCGAATTAAGCTTTGACCCTGAAGAAGATATCGCAGCGCCTTATATCACCCAAGGTGTTCGCCCACGCATGGCTGTATTACGAGAGCAAGGCGTCAATGGCCAGATTGAAATGGCCGCCGCATTTGATCATGCCGGTTTTGATTGTCAAGACGTACATATGAGTGATTTATTGGCAGGGCGAGTCTCGCTCTCTGATTTTCAGGGACTCGTTGCTTGTGGCGGATTTTCTTATGGTGATGTACTGGGTGCAGGGCAAGGCTGGGCAAAATCCATTTTATACCACAACAATACACGCGATGAATTTGCCGAATTTTTCTCACGCTCTGATACGTTTGGATTGGGAGTTTGTAACGGTTGCCAGATGATGGCGCAATTGCATGAAATCATTCCAGGCAGTGAATTATGGCCCACTTTTCGCCGCAATATCTCAGAGCAATTTGAAGCACGCTTCTCCCTGCTTGAAGTGCAAAAATCCCCTTCTCTGTTTTTTCAAAATATGGCGGGTTCTCGTTTACCGGTTGCAGTGGCTCATGGTGAAGGGCTTGCTCAATTTCGTCAGAAAAATGGGGCTCAAAAAGCAGAGGATGCAGGTATTATTGCATTGAACTTTGTGGATAACAGAGGGCAGAAAACCGAAAGTTATCCCGCGAACCCAAATGGTTCACCCTCAGGAACCACAGGCTTCACAACAACGGATGGCCGATTTACAATTATGATGCCGCACCCCGAGCGGGTATTTCGTACAGTGCAAAACAGCTGGCACCCAAAAGGCTGGGAAGAGGATGGCCCTTGGCTCAGGATATTTCGTAATGCTCGAAAGCAGGTGGGGTAAGACAGCCCGACCCAGTAGGCGCTCAATAATTAAGAGCGCCCTGGCTTGAGCCTTTTATTTTTTAAACTGGTCCCACTGATTCACTATCAAGCAAAATAGCTCAGCTGTTTTTTCTGTATCATAACGTGCGGAGTGTGCTTCATCGCTACTCCATTCCATTTTGGCTGCTTTGGCAGCTCGTGCCAACACCGTCTGACCAAATGCCAAACCACCTAACGTTGCCGTATCAAACGTACTGAAAGGGTGAAATGGATTACGTTTTATTTTTGAGCGCTCTGCGGCGGCATTAATAAAAGAGAGATCAAAAGAGGGGTTGTGGCCCACTAAAATGGCTCGTGTACAACCTGTTTCTTTGACGGCTTGGCGGATGGGGCGAAATATATCGTGCAGTGCTTCACTCTCTTCTTGTGCAATACGCAATGGATGAAAGGGATCAATCCCCGTAAACTTCAGTGCCGCTTCATCAAGGTTTGCACCTTCAAAAGGTTTGATATGACAAGAATATATTTCGCCAGGGGACAATACTCCATCGTCATCCATCTCGATAGGAATTGCGGCCAGCTCTAATAATGCATCACGTTTGGCATCAAATCCCGCCGTCTCGACATCGACCACAACAGGCAAATAACTTCTAAAGCGTTTTGCAATCGGTCGCTTTTGAGATTTATTTGTCTCTGCACTATTTTTTTCTGAATTACTCAACCAATTTCCACCTTAATTCTGATCCTGCCCGAAATGGAATAAGTGGCTCTCCACCCAAATCAAATTGATCGGGAACTGAGCTGGCTTCTGCTCGAAGCATGATCTTTTCTTTATTGCGAGGTAAACCATAAAAATTAGGCCCATAAAAACTGGCAAAACCTTCCAGTTTATCAAGCGCATTCACCGAATCAAACGCTTCGGCATAAAGTTCTATGGCTGCATGAGCCGTATAAATTCCAGCACAACCACAGGAATTTTCTTTATTACCCTGAATGTGAGGTGCGCTGTCCGTTCCTAAAAAGAATTTTGGATTGCCACTGGTTGCAGCTTTCAACAATGCTAAACGATGGCGTTCACGTTTCACCACAGGAAGGCAATAATAATGAGGGTGAATCCCTCCTACCAACATTGCATTACGATTTAGTAGCAGGTGATGCACTGTCATCGTTGCAGCAATATTTTCACCCGAAGCACTTACAAACTCCACCGCATCCGCAGTTGTAATATGCTCAAGCACAATTTTCAAACGAGGAAATCGAATCACCAGTGGAGCCAGTTTTGTTTCAATAAAAACTTTTTCCCGGTCAAATACATCAACGTCAGAATCCGTCACCTCACCATGCACCAGCAGAGGCATTTTTAGCTCAGCCATTACTTCAAGCGCATCATAAATGGCTTCAATCTGAGTCACACCCTGTGCAGAGTTTGTCGTCGCCCCTGCCGGATACAGCTTTGCGGCAACAACATGACCACTTTGGTGAGCGCGCCTGATTTCATCTGCAGATGTATGATCGGTCAGATAGAGCGTCATAAGTGGTTTAAATGATCTTGCATCAGGAATCGCACCTAAAATGCGTTGCCTGTAAGCCAGCGCGGCTTCCGTCGTCATCACAGGGGGCTGTAAATTAGGCATTACAATCGCACGTAAAAACTGCTCAGCGGCATGCGAAACGGTTGTACTTAAAGCTGTCCCATCACGCAGGTGGATATGCCAATCATCGGGCTTTATTAGAGTTATTGTATTCATGTGTGCTCACATTAAGGGAGGCAGCATAAGGATGCAAGTTACTTTTCTTGACCTTGTCGATGAAAATACCGATGATAGCGCAATTATTTTAAGTTTACCTTTGTTTACAAGAATATTATGTCAAAAATCAATAAAGTTGTTTTAGCTTATTCGGGTGGCCTTGATACCTCCATCATTCTCAAATGGCTGCAAGATGAATATCAATGCGAAGTCGTCACGTTCACCGCTGATATTGGCCAAGGTGAAGAGGTTGAGCCGGCACGCGCCAAAGCCGAAGCGATGGGAGTTAAAGAGATCTACATCGAAGACCTTCAAGAGGACTTCGTTCAAAATTACGTTTTCCCCATGTTTCGTGCCAATACCATCTATGAAGGCGAATACCTGTTAGGGACTTCTATTGCACGGCCTCTGATTGCAAAACGTCTGGTCGAAATTGCAGCTGAAACAGGTGGTGATAGCATTTCCCATGGAGCAACAGGAAAAGGCAACGACCAAGTCAGGTTTGAATTAGGTGCTTATGCTCTGAATCCAGACATTCATGTGATTGCCCCTTGGCGAGAGTGGGATCTCAACTCGCGTGAAAAATTACTCGCTTATGCAGAAAATCACGGCATTCCTATTGAGAAAAAACACGGCCAAAAGTCACCCTATTCGATGGATGCAAATCTGCTGCATATCTCTTATGAAGGTGGCATTCTGGAAAACCCCTGGACTGAAGCTGAAAAAGATATGTGGCTTCATACCGTTTCACCCGAGCAAGCACCTGATTCGGCGACTTATATCGAGCTAGATTTCAAAAATGGTGATGCGGTCGCACTCAATGGCGAGGTTATGACAGCCGCTACAATACTGAGAGCCCTTAACAAAGTGGGCGGCGATAACGGCATTGGTCGTTTAGATATTGTTGAAAACCGTTATGTAGGCATGAAAGCTCGCGGTTGCTATGAAACACCCGGTGGCACCATTTTACTCAAAGCCCACCGTGCCATTGAGTCGATCACACTGGATCGAGAAGCGGCGCACCTGAAAGATGAGATGATGCCTCGTTATGCCACGCTTATTTATAATGGCTACTGGTGGAGTCCTGAGCGCCGTATGTTGCAAGCGATGATTGATCTTTCACAAACCACTGTTAATGGCAAAGTCCGCTTAAAACTGTACAAAGGATGTGTCAGTGTCGTGGGACGAGAGTCCAGCACTCACAGCTTGTTTGATGAAAACATTGCTACTTTTGAAGATGATGCAGGCGCGTATGATCAGAAAGATGCTGAAGGCTTCATAAAACTAAACGCACTGCGTTTGCGCCTTGCCGCCAAAAAAGGGCATTAATCCCATCATTTAACTTCTAGCTCCCACGGCCCTCCGTGGAAATTTATATGGCCAGCCATGAAACAGCGCTCTATTCCTTCTCATCAACTCATTTTTACCGTCGCTATTAAAGATGAGATTCCTGTTGATTGGCTCAAAGAACGCAACGTCGCCGTTCACTTATTAAAGGCGATAAAAGCCGGTATATTAAAAAACAGCCCCCTATCTGAGAAAAATTCCGGTGTTCTTTTTGTTATCACTGGAGTCGGATCTAAACATTCAACGGATGCTGCAATCTGGATAAAAACCCACTTACAACCGCTTTATGTCATAAATATTGGCTCATGTGGAGCTATTGGCAACAGCGCTGCAATGGGAACATGGATTACTCCTGTCGCCATTGAAAACAGCGAAGAAGGTCAAACACAACCCATTGATACGCGCCTTCCCTTCTCTTTTCCAAAAAACCTCCCTTATAAACCCCGTGGCCGGCTGCTGACTGTCAAAAAACCAGAGTTTGGAAAAATCCCTGATTCGTGGAAAACGTGCCATTACGTTGACATGGAAGCATTTCACCAGGCACAGATTTTTGCTGATAGTGAAATTTCGTTTCATCTGTTAAAAATGATCTCTGATGAATCAAACTATGAAACAATTGAGCTATTTCAACGAATGCTTTTTGTGATGCGAAAGCAACTAAAAACCATTCTTTCATTTTTAGATATGCCTATTGAACCAGATATTACCGTCGTCATTCCAACATACAATCGGCAAGATCGAATCACTCATGCGATTGAATCTGTATTAGCACAAACCTTGTTGCCACAAGAGATCATCGTCGTCGATGATGGCTCAAGTGATTCAACCCATGAAGTACTGAAAAAATACTCTGATAAAATCAGGCTAATTTCTTTAAATAAAAACCACGGTGTTTCCTATGCTCGAAACAAAGCAATCACGCTGAACCAAAGTTCGTGGATCGCACTGCTTGACTCGGATGATTTATGGAGCCCTGACAAACTTGAAAAACAGTGGCAATTTTTACAAGCCAATCCTTTTTATCAAATCATGCAGAGTCAGGAGATCTGGATTCGTAATAGCAAGCGTGTTAACGCCTGCAAACATCATAAAAAGCCTCAAGGCTGGATCTGGAAGGAATCACTAGAGCGCTGCATGATCTCCCCATCTTCCACCCTGATCAAGCGTAACTTGTTTGACTTATATGGCACGTTTGATGAAAATCTGCCTGCCTGTGAAGATTATGATTTGTGGTTACTCATTACTCGCCATCATGTGGTGGGTCTTGAATCCAGCCTATCGTTGACTCGGTTTGGTGGACATAAAGATCAATTATCAAGCCAATATCCTGCGATGGATCGTTTTCGTATCAGCGCCTTAATTAAGGCGCTTGATGCAGAGCAAGAGCCGTACTACCGGCAAGCCTTACTTAAAGTACTCATCAAAAAATTACCGATCCTGATCAATGGCTATCAAAAACGTGACAATCAAATCATGAGTCAAAAATATCAAACTATTTTATCCTCACTTAACAACAATCACTAAAATAGTAGGATAATTTCATGAAGATAGGTAAAATCGAAAAAATTTTCGTTTTTTTTGCTAACAAAAGGTTCAGTCACTATGTTATTAAAATCCATTAAAACATCAATAATATCCACAGTTATTGCGTCAGTATTTCTCTCGGCCGCACATGCCGAAGAACCTAAACAAAAAATAGAACCCATCACTGATACACAGACTTCTGAAGTCGCAGCCTTTTTAGATAAGTTACCACCACAGTTGCTTCAATCCGTAAGCAATTCATTAGCTGAGTATAAAGCTGCAACTGAAATTAAAAAAGAGACCACACCAAAGCGTATGGCTTTTGGTCAAAAAGAGAGTCCAGTCCATATCATAAAATGGCTAGACATTCTCTGCCCTCATTGCAAGCACATGGATGAAACACTACATGCAATTTTGCAAGATACGCCTGACGACTCGTGGAGCCTGGAAATACGTAACTACCCTTTAGACAAAGAGTGTAATTCTAACGTCAACTTTAGTGCTGAAGATGGCGTACGCTGTTTAGCAGCCAAAATCATGATCTGTCAAACAGACTCCGCTGAACTAGAGCGCATACGCTTTGAGATGTTTCAGCAACAAAAATTCTTAACGACTGAGAGAATTTGGCAGAGTGCAATTTCTGATGAAGCTCAAAAGAAAAAATTGGAAGCTTGTGTGAAATCAGCTGAAACAGCTGCGACTCTGAAAGAAGATATTAATTTTGCAAAACAGCATGGTATTACAGGAACTCCCCTACTCGCCTTGAATAATAAAAGAATAGAAAATTTCCCTCCCCTTATTTATGCGCTAATTTTAGCTAAAGGTGATGTTAATAACTCTGCTTTTCTAGCACTGCCTCCTGCGGCTCCAAAAAAGGAAGGGGATCACCATGATCACGACCATAAGCATGACCATTAATTAAGGGTATTTTTGAGTATAATATTCTATAATTTTTTTAACTGACTCAAAACCAAATAGATCCAAATCTATTTCGTGCAGCGGTGTAAACTGATATCCAGCCACATCATCCGCTGCACGAATTTTAGAAAAATCCCTGACTTGGCAAACAAAAGCTAAGTCCAGCGTAAAATAGATCATATCGCCATAAGGGTAGTCGTTTGGAAAAGTGGCTAACAGTGAAAACTGCTCAATTTCGAGATTAAGCTCTTCTCGTATTTCCCGCTGCAGTGCATCCTCAGCTCGCTCACCCACATCAACAAACCCACCAGGAAGATCCAGCATTCCCTTAGCAGGTTTTCGGCCACGCTCAACCACAAGCAAGTTTCTATTTTCATCAACAATCAGTGCAGCCACAGCCGCCGCTGCATTAAGATAGTAGTGAAATTTGCAAGCTCCACAATGAAAAGCGTTGTCTTCAGATGAAAGAAGGAACCCCTTCCCACCACACTTTGGACAATATTTAAATATATTTGTCGCGTTATGAATCATTCAATTTGACGTGTGACGGTGTTGAATAATTCTCCAACCTGTGTAAATTCGTTAATCAAGCTGTCTAGCGCGCCATCAATACCTATTATGTTTCCACTACGCGCCATTTTTTCCAGGCAATAGCTTTCATCCGCAAGCAGTGTTGCCCCAACATTGCTACTACTTCCTTTCAGACTGTGTGCGATCCAGCGTATTGTTTTAGCATCCTCATCAACAACAGCCTGTTTCATTTCTTGAATACGACTATGAGTATCACTTATAAAATCATCAATGAGCTCACCAAATTCACCCCCCAATACCGAACGTAACTCATCTAATACATGCATATCGAGAGACACTCCATTGGATACTAATGACTTCGGAGCAGATTTTTGTTGCACCAACCAACGTGACAATACTCGATTAATGTCACTGAGTTGTACGGGTTTGGAAATATAATCGTCCATTCCAGAATCAATGCAACGTTGGTAATCTTCTTTTAATGCATTGGCTGTCATTGCGACAATCGGTGTATGTCGCATTTCACCTTCAATGCGGCGAATTGTCGCAGTGGCTTCATAACCATCCATTTCAGGCATTTGACAATCCATTAATATCAGATCATAGGATAGCTTTGAAACAGCTTTCACCGCCTCCACACCATTCGCAGCAACGTCCGCACGACAACCCATTTTTTTCATGATTCCTAAAGCGACTTTCTGATTGACAGCATTATCTTCTACCACCAAAACCCGCCCTTTAAATTGATAGGACTTAGCATTCACATCAATACTTATTTGAGGGTTGGCCTCAGTCGCTCCCCCCATTATCGAGTCAAGACATGCATACAATTGAGTTTGACTCATCGGCTTCGATAAACAAGCAGAGACACCTCCAGTACCAAGCCGCTTTTCACTCTGCCTACGCAAGCCGTAACAAGTGATTTGCACAATACGCGGAGGTGTCATATCAAGCGCATTACTAATTTTTTTCAGTAATGGCATATAATGCAGATTCGGTGAGTTTTTATCCATCACTAAAATATCAAAATGTTCACCTTTTTCAGCTGCGCACTGCAAGCGCGTCATCACTAAGCGACTGCTATTTACAAATTCATAAATAGCACCTACATCATGAAGCGCATGATTCATAAAAGTCTGGCCTGCAGATGTGCACCCAGCAATGAGAATACGCACATTTTTCAATTGATTTGGCAATACAATATCAAGCTGCTGAAAGCTTTTATTTTTGGCCTTCCTTGAGGTAATTGAAAAGTGAAATGTAGTGCCATGCCCTTGCTGACTACGCACACCAATCTCCCCACCCATTTTTTCAACTAATTGCCTGGAAATTCTCAGTCCGAGCCCTGTTCCTCCATATTGACGCTTGGTTGAACTATCAACCTGTGTAAAGGAGTCAAACAGATGTGAACAATTATTTTCGTCAATACCAATACCTGAGTCGGACACTTCGAAAAAAAGCTGTATTCGATCACCCATTTCGCTTGAGAATGACCCGCGAACAATAACCTCTCCCTGCTCAGTAAACTTAACAGCATTACCCACGAGGTTCACTAGAATCTGACGTAACCGGCCAGGATCACCATTGACAAATCGAGGCACATCATGCTCAATCATACAAACCAGTTCTAAATTTTTACGGCCCACCTGTTCAGTAAAAAGGTCAAGCACCTCATCAACAATTTGTCGCAGATCAAAGTCGATCTCTTCCAGCTCTAATTTACCCGCCTCATTTTTAGAGAAATCCATAATATCATTGATAATGCCTAACAATGATTCCGCTGACCCGAGTACTGATTCTGCAAACTCACTCTGCTCTGCAGACAACTCAGAGTCCAACAACAGACCTGTCAAACCAATGATTCCATTCATAGGCGTACGAATTTCATGACTCATTGTTGCTAAAAATTCACTTTTAACCTTGCTGGCAATCTCTGCAACTTCTTTTGCTTTTTTTAGATCATGCTCAACTTTTTTGCGTTCATTAATATGAGTTTCCAGCTCATTCATTGTTTTACGCATCATCTGCATTTGTGTGCTGTACTGTGAGTTAATCACAATATTATCTTTACGCCTTAAAGCAATATCACAAACTCGCCGCAAATCATCAAGATGAAAGGGCTTCTGCACAAAATCAATCGCGCCCGCCAACATGAATGACTCAACACACTTCATATTAGTATTGGCAGTCATGATTACGATACTTTGTTCAGGATCAATTTTCATAATCTCACTGAGAACCTGTTCACCTGACAGGTTCTTTATCATGAGATCAAGTAATATCAAATTATGACGACGTTCTTTCCATGCTTGCAGGCCTAACAAACCATCCGCCGTCACTTCCATTTCATAACGCTTATTTAAAGCACGCCGTGCGATATCGGCAGTATCTTCGTTATCTTCAATAACAAGCAATGAAGGTTTACTGATCCCCCACCCTACATCATCAATACAAGATTTCACTAATGATATTAATGATTTAACACTCTCTATAGGATAACGTATAAAACAGTTTACTTCGTAGTCAAATGCAGTAATTTTAGCGATATGCCGATTATTGGTGTGTGCTATCACAATAATCGGTGTTTTTTGTGAAGTATTAAAAACACCCGACCGCACAATACGAGCCAAACGCCAACCATCAATATGAGGAACTGCAATATCAGTGATAATCAAATCAAATGAATTTTCATGTAACAAACGAAGTGCAGATCGCCCATCTTCAGCTTCCAATACCTGATGGTATCCTGCTTGACGAAGATAACTGGCAATTTCAAAACGTATACCAGGATCGGCATTTATAAGTAAAATTTTTATATTTTGATGCTGCATAGCTTCACAAAGAGGATAAATAATTTAAGTTTTGCGAGCCCTTACTTCCAGCAGTAAATAACTCGAGCAATATTTCCGGTTTTATTATAAGAAAATTCATCACAAAGTGATTTGATTAATGCGACCCCACGGCCTGTCAAGCTTTCAATTCCAGCCATATTAGCCAAGTAACTTTCTGCATCAAAACCTTCACCGTTATCTTCAACATGAATTGTAAGTGCCCAGCCATCAGAAGTAGGCCGACACAAGAGCTTGACTCGAATCCAGCCGCGCTCCAATACCTCGAGTCCTTTCTCCCTCATGCTGTAATAATTCGAAAAGCCATCTGATGTATTTTTAATATTTGAATCTAGCTGGAGAAGGCCATGTTCAATAGAATTAGAGATCAATTCCGATAAAACTGTGCATATACGTGAGCGATGAATTTCGGAAATACGATGCTGTTCCAACATTCGCATAAATACATAAACAGGGTCTGCTGCCTTAAGAGATACTCCTGCAATAAACTGCTCAGCACTCCAGCAATCTGGATCTTCCATACTGTTATAAACAGGCATTTCATCTTCTACAGCCATGGCTGAAACCAACTGATCACAATCAAGTTCGACGAGTGTGATATCGTCCGTTTGAGGCATTTCGCCTCTGAAATTTTGCAGATCACTAATAATCGTATTGAAGAGTTTTCCTGACTGAGTGTTCCCATCAAATAACCCATGTAAACGTACTTTTCGATACATTTCATTCTGGCTATTTTCTGCTTCAATCAATCCATCTGTATAGAAAAAGAGCCTCATTCCAGGTTCAATATCAATATCAGTCACACCACTGTAACGCCCAGCATCACTGACAACACCTAAAGGCATGGCCGTGGAAGGCAATAATTGATGAATACGTCCCTCTGAGTTCACGACTAATACGTCAGGCAACCCACCATTCCACAGGCTGATTTTACCTTGAGCAACATCAATTTCTATTAAACATGCTGCACAAAAAAGCCCTGTAGGCAAGACAGTATTTAGCTTTTTATTCAGTTCATAAACAACATCACTAACAGGGTAGCCTTTAGTCGTCATCGTATAAAATACGTCTGCGGCAGGCATTGCACAAACAGCAGCTGGCAGACCATGTCCAGTAAAATCCCCCAACATTAGATACAGGTTATTTAATGGGTTACGGCCACAGATCAATAGATCACCATTGAGTACAGAGGCAGGTCTGCTCCAGCTTTTAATGCAGTCAGGAAGTGTTTCACTCGCTTGAGTAATACTGTCAAAAACATGCCTTGCCACTTCCATTTCACGCTGCATCTCTACGTGGAAAGACTCTAATGCATGCTTTTGTTGCTGTAACTTATCGTAGAGCCGCCGAATGCGCTCCATGGCATCAATTTTTGCTTTCAAAATTATGCTATGGTAGGGCTTCGTTAGAAAATCATCACCGCCCGCTTCAATACAAGCACTCAGTGCATCATTATCAGTTAATGCTGTCAGGAAAATCACTGGAACAAAACGATCGGTACAGCGTAACTTTATCTCTCGTGCCGCCTCATAACCATCCATCACGGGCATCATGACATCAAGCAGAACCATGTCTGGCTGCTCTTTTTCAAAAAGGGTGACCGCCTCTTTTCCATCTTTGGCAACAACAACCTGATACCCAGCTTTCAGCAAGATGCCTTTGAGTACTCGACAATTGACCCGATCATCATCAGCAATCAGCAATTTAAGTGATCTATCATCCTGATATATCATTTTTTAAAACTAATTTAAAAAGATAAATTAATGTGAGGCCGACTCTACTTTAAACAGCAGATGAAAATTAGAAATATTCAAGATCTCTTTAATCTCTTCACGACATTTGGTGATAGCAATATTGGCTCCATTTCCACCCGCATATTCGCGCAGAAGTAGTAACATTCCTAGCGCAGAGCTGTCCATATAATCTGTACCACCGAGATTAATGACATATTTAGGATGTTCCATTTGTTGATCCACATTTTCGTAAGCTTCGCGAAACTCACGATGAACATTAAAGTCAAATCTGCCACTGACTTCAATTTCAATGATGTCTTCCTTATTCCGTATATTTGCTTTAACTGACATAATAGTTACTCCCAAACAAATCAGATAGCTCTATCAATTCCATCTTTCACTACAGACAACTACGCGAAAGCATACACCTTTCGCCTCATTTTTCATAATTCAGGATCGTAAATGAAATAATATCCAGAATTACGTCTGATAATTATCGGCTTACTGTCATGCAATCTTAAGGAAAATTTAGACCCTAATCAGCAAGGCAAGGGGCGTTAATACGCTTTAAAACCTCTGTTGCAACATGATTGAGTGGCAATACTTTATCCACTCCGCCGAGTTTAACCGACGCACCTGGCATTCCCCAAACAACACTCGTTTCTTCATCCTGTGCCACTGTAAATGCTCCCGCTTCATGCAACTCTTTCATACCGATCGCGCCATCAGTTCCCATTCCCGTAAGAATCACTCCAACCGTATGAGCATTGACATTTTGAGCAACTGATCGAAACATAACATCTACAGCAGGCCGATGACGATTAACACGTGGTTCATCACTTAATTGGCAAACATAACCATCACCCTCAGGAACAACCAATAAATGACGATCTCCAGGTGCAATATAAACATGCCCATGTAAAATCTTCTGACCCTCTTTTGCTTCACAAACCTCCATCTCTGACATTGTGTTCATACGATGAGCAAAAGGCGCACTGAACGCTTCTGGAATATGCTGTGTAATCACAACGGGAGGTGTATCGGCCGGTAGCCTCATCAATACCTCTTTAATTGCTTCAGTGCCCCCCGTAGATGCACCAATCGCGATCATTCGATCCACCACTTTTGTTGAAATAGAAACGCTGTTATTTTGTACTGTATTAGATGGGGATTTTTGTGAGACAGGTGCACGTTGTGCTGGCTGAATACGCGCAACTGCTGCAGCTTTTACTTTTTCAATTAGCTCATCTGAATATAATGAGAGTTGATTTGAGACATCAACGGTTGGTTTGGTTACAAAATCAACAGCACCTAGCTCCAACGCCTTAAAAGTGACATCGGCACCTTTTTCAGTCAATGTTGAAACCATCACCACCGGCATAGGCCGCAAACGCATCAAATTTTCTAGAAATTGAATGCCATCCATGCGTGGCATCTCAATATCCAGTGTTAAAACATCTGGGCTCAATTTTTTAATTTTATCTCGAGCAATATAAGGGTCTGCTGCAGTCCCCACCACTTCAATTTCGGTGTCACTTTTTAAAATTTCAGTCAAAAGATTACGAATCAGTGCAGAATCATCAACAATTAACACTTTAATTTTTTTCATCAAGCACTCCTTACTATTCCATTAAAATAACTCGACCTCACCCGCGACAGGCTGACAAGTAATATTCTTCTGATAACTCACTTCTCGCTCAATCACAGTATTATTATGTATTGAACGCAATTTTTTCATGCGTACTTTTCCGCTTAAAGGAAAATAGTAGACCTTTCTTGGGTAGATATTACCAACATCAGAAGCGACTAATTTAAGTCCTTCAGTTGCAATGTACTCTGTTATAAATCGAATATTTTTATCACCCACATCCGTCATCTGAGCCAGTACTTTACCTCCTCCAAAAATTTTGACTTCCAGGTTTTTTCGACTGCCACCGTGTTTTAAAATATCATTAATTAATTGCTCCATCGCGTGATTGCCATAACGTGTCGCCGCAGTCGCCCCTTGAGCAATCATCTCCTGATCACCTTCAGGCAACATAAAATGATTCATACCTCCCACACCAAATACAGGGTCACGAATACATGCTGAAATACAAGAGCCAAGCACAGTGACAATTACTTCATTTTCAACCGTCACATAATATTCACCTGGCAGTATTTTTGCTGCGAATGTACTGTGGCCTTTATCCCAATATTGATTAATATGCTCAAATTCTGGTAACGGCTCAGGGGGAAGCTTGCCATCAGGATGTCGCATTAACGAACCTTCCGATAAATTGTACTTCCAATCAGCTCAAAGCGATCTGTAATTTTATAGAGTGTTTCTGAGTGACCGATAAAAAGATGACCACCAGGTGCTAAAATATCTGCATAGCGATCAAAAAGAAGGCGTTGAGTCGGCTTATCGAAATAGATCACCACATTTCTACAAAAAATGATGTCAAATAACCCACGCATAGGCCACTTATTCATCAAGTTCAACTGGCGAAAGGTAATCATATCCTGAAGTTCAGAAGAGACTTTTACTTTATCTACACTGCTCTCCTTGCCTTTCAAAAACCAACGCTTTAAGCGTTCTTTGGAAATACCGTTAACACGGTCTTCGTTATAAATACCTTGGCATGCGGTGTCCAGAACATTAGTATCAAGATCCGTCGCTAATAGTTTTGCATCATATTCGGGGTGTGATACCAGTGCCTCTTTCAACGCCATTGAAATTGAATAAGGCTCTTCACCTGTCGAGCAACCCGATGACCAGATGCGCAACTGCTTTTGCCCTGCCTGATTTGAAAGCAGCTCAGGAAGCAGGGTCGATTTAAGGTATTCAAAGTGGTGATTTTCTCTGAAAAATGAAGTGAGATTGGTCGTTACAGCATTAACAAAGTGAGAAATTTCCTCACTATTTTCAGATTTAATCAGCGCACAATAATCCTTAAAGTCTTTCAATCCCAACTTGCGCAACCGCTTGGCCAGACGGCTATACACCATATCCTGTTTTGCATCCGAAAGTACGATGCCAGTATTGTGACTCACCAGTTCACGGATATCATTAAAGTCCCGTGTGGTAAAGTTAAATTCTCTGTCTTTACTCATTCATCTGATTCCGTAATTTGGTTCTATTTTTTAAAATTCTTCCCATTCGTCATCGTTACTATCAGCGGCAATTGCAACTTTTTTATTGGATGGTACAGCTTTTTGATGCAGGCTCGGTGTAAGAACAGGTGTTTGAGGTTCATGGTTACTTTCTGAGGATAAAGTAAAAAAGTCCATAATTTTAACTAACTCACGTGACTGCTCATCCATTGATTCACTGGCCGCCGCAGCCTCCTCCACAAGTGCTGCATTCTGTTGCGTGACCTCATCCATTTGAGTAATTGCTTTATTGACTTCTTCAATACCTGCAGATTGCTCTTGGCTCGCAGCGGCAATCTCAGCAACAATATCGCTGACCTGTTTTACTGACTTCACAATCTGTGCCAGTGTTTTCCCTGATTCATCAACTAACTGTGTACCACCTTCAACTTTTTCGACACTGTCTTTAATCAGTGATTTTATCTCTTTAGCTGCACCGGCACTGCGCTGCGCCAAGTTACGAACCTCTGTTGCAACAACAGCGAATCCACGACCTTGCTCACCTGCGCGCGCCGCTTCAACTGCGGCATTCAGTGCCAGCAGGTTGGTCTGAAAAGCAATTTCATCAATCACACCAATAATATCAGCAATTTTTTTGCTGCTACTATTAATCTCAAACATCGCTTCTACGGCTTTCGTAACAACACTACCACCTTTTTCTGCTTGATCACGCGCACCACTGGCTAACTGATTCGCCTGACGGGCATTGCTGGCATTTTGTTTAACCGTGCTGGTCAACTCTTCCATGCTTGATGCGGTCTGTTGCAGTGAAGAGGCTTGCTCTTCTGTGCGTTGGCTTAAATCAATATTGCCGTGTGAAATTTCTGAGGCAGCGGTATTAATCGTATCCGCAGCTTCTCGAATTTGCATGACCATGCCTTGCAAGGTTTCAACTGAACCATTAATTGCAACCCCTAATTTATCAAAGTCACCTTCAAAGCTGCCATCCACTGTCTGTGTCAGATCACCCGATGATAAAGCCTGCATCACTCGATTCGCTTCATTGACAGGTGCAACAACCGTATCCATCAATTGATTAATACCACTGCAAAGTTTTTCTATAAACCCATCATAATGGGCTGTATCAATACGATTATTCAAACGTCCAGCAACCGCATCGGCCACCAAATTTTCAATATTACTTAAAGCGTCCATCTGCTTGGTAATATCAGTGGCATACTTAACAACCTTATAAGGCGATCCTTTCTCATCAAGAATTGGGTTATATGTCGCTTGAATCCAGATTTTTTTACCATTGTTCCCTATGCGCTTGTAATCGCCCACATCATACTCACCACGATTCAACTTTTCCCAAAACTGCTTATATTCCTGACTATTCTTCTGGTCCTCATCAACAAACAGACGATGATGCTTGCCTTTAATTTCATCCAGAGTGTAACCAACTGTATTCAAAAAGTTATCATTCGCCGTCAAAATTGTACCGTCCATATTAAACTCAATCACGGCCTGAGACTTACTTATGGCTTCAATTTTACCGGTATAATCCAGAATTGTCTTTTCATGCTGGCGCTTTTCAGTTACATTTTCCCATTGCAACGAGTTGCCTTCAAAATTACCAGAATCATCGTACAAAGCATCCACAGAGAGATGAAATATAATATTGCCGACCTTAATATCTGCCTCATGCGGCATCATTCGAGGGTCCGCTAAAATACGGGCAACACGCTCTGGATCTTTATGAAATCCATCAATGCATGAACCTACAATATAATCTGCTTTAAAGTCAGGGTAATGCTGTTGCAATACATCTTCATATTCACTCAAAATTTTTATTGATGCTTTATTAGCATAGGTAATGACTCGATGACTATCCACCCGCATAAAAGCTGTTTTAGAGTTATTGAGCATCGCCATTAAAATAGTTTGCTCATCACTTTTAATTCTCTTTTCTTGTGTTTTTCCTTCCTTGGATTGACTGACGCTCACCATTTTACGCTTCTCCTTGCCTTGATTGTCCGTTGGGTTTAATGTTTTTTCATTACTCAGCAGTGGATCAACTCCTTGTTGAGACTTCTCTTCTTTAATCTTTTTTACTTTTCCAGGCTGTTTATTTTGGGGTTTTTTATTTTTAGATTTTTTATCGGGTTGTGACTCATTAAGACTCTTTTGGTCATCCGTATGATCTTCAGATTCTTCTTTCATCCATGCCAGTGGATCAAAGCCTAGTTTTGACTGTTTTTTATCGGCCATTTTTTTATACTCAAGCGCTCATTTTTTGATATAACTCATTAGCCACAGCATAATAGTCTTCCGCTCCGTGACTTTTTTTCCTGTACTCAAATATTGTTTTTCCAAAACTAGGGCTTTCTGCAAGTGCAACGGTTTCACGAACTTCCGTTGTTAAAACATGACCAGGAAAATAGGTATACAATTTTTCACGCACCTCTTTTGCCAAGCGTCGCCGTGCATGAAAGCGTGTCACCAAAAGCCAATGATGGAACTTATGTTTTAATGTCTTTTCAATATGTTGAAGAATACTCATAAAGCGCCCTAGAGCGTGCAGACCAAGATAGTCACTCGAAACTGGAATCAACAGAGACTGTGTCGCAAACAATACATTCATTCCCAATAGCCCTGCCGATGGTGGGCAGTCAATCAAGACTATTTCATCATCAAAAAATGAATTTTTTAATGCATCACGAAGTAATCCGCCTCGAGCAGCACCCCCTTCAGTCATCGTCTCTAATTCACCTAAGCGTTTTCCGGCAGGAACTAGGTAGAGATTTTCACGCATTTTAATCTGTACAGCAGAGAGTGACATGCCACCCATCATGAGCTCATCCATTCCACTATATTGACTATAATCCAAACCAAAACTTGCGCTTAAATGAGCCTGGGGATCAAGATCTAAAAGCGTCACTTTATGACCCATTAAACTCAAGGCATGACCCAAATTGAGTGATGTCGTTGTTTTGCCCACGCCCCCTTTTTGATTCATCACAGCAATAAGCTTCATGAATCAATTGACCTCAGTATCAATGGCATTCAATACACCCACATTGAGAAGCTCATCAATATTCAGCAAGATGACCATCTTATCCTCAACCGTCGCCAAGCCACGTAAGAACTCAGTACTGATCGTGCCACCAAAATCAGGTGCAGGTTTCAGGTCACTTCCCCTGATGCTATAGACATCCGAAACCGCATCCACGACAACTCCAACAATACGATCACATCCTTCACTTTCAACTTTAAGTACAATGACAACGGTCGTTGGACCATATTTTTTATTTCCTAATGCAAATTTTTCGCGTAAATCAATGATGGGAACAATGGTTCCACGCAGATTAATCACGCCTTTTATATATTCAGGTGTATTGGGGATGGTTGTTACTAAATCCCAGCCTTTTATCTCCTGAACACGTAGAATATCAATACCGTATTCCTCTCCGCCCAAAATGAATGTCAAATATTGACTGGTATCTTCATTATTAATAATATGATCAACTCCAACTTCCAATGTTTCTGCTGCTGTACTCATTCACCCACTCCTTGTCGCATCTCAAATATTTTATGCAACCGCTTTTGTTTGGCGCTTTCTTGCAAATTCGATCAAGCCGCCTACATCCAATATCAGTGACACAGTACCATCACCAAGAATGGTCGCCCCTGAAACGCCGTCAACACGTCGAAAATTTGTTTCCAGACCCTTAATAACAACTTGCTGTTGCCCTAGAAGGTCATCAATAAACAACCCAACCTTGCAACCATCACTTTCAACAACAGCCAATAAGCCATCAGTCAACTCAGTATGTTCTGGCTGAAGGTTGAAAATATCATGCAAACGAACAATCGGAATGTATTCATCACGCAACCGGTAAAGCTCTGTACCATTCGCAATAGTATTTATGAGTTCATAACTCACTTGGAAAGTCTCTTCAATTGATATCAGAGGAATAATATAGGTTTCATTACCCACACGAATAAGTTGCCCATCCAGTATCGCTAACGTTAATGGCAAACGTATCGTAAAAGTTGATCCTTTTCCTTCTTCAGAATCAACATCAATAGACCCACCTAAACCCTTGATATTTCTCTTTACAACATCCATTCCAACACCTCGACCGGAGACATCACTTAATGTTTCCGCCGTTGAGAATCCTGGATTAAAAATTAGCTCATGTATTTTTTCTTTTGTCAGTACTTCATTTTCATCAATTAACCCTTGGCTCTTCGCTTTGGATGAAATTCGCGCAGCATTTAGCCCTGCGCCATCATCACTAATTTCAATAACGATACTACCACCCTGATGATAGGCATTAAGGTGTAACACTCCAATCTCTGGCTTACCATTTTTCAAGCGAATTTCAGGTATTTCGATACCATGATCAAGCGAGTTACGCACAAGGTGAACTAAAGGGTCACCAATTTTTTCCATCACTGTTTTATCTAGCTCGGTTTGCTCGCCAGACATTTTTAACTCTACTTTTTTACCCAGTTTCTGAGTCAAATCATGAACCATTCGTGGAAAGCGGTTAAAAGCAAAGCTGATGGGAAGCATTCGAATACGCATCACACTCTCTTGAAGCTCACGTGTGTTACGTTCTAATTGCGCCAAACCATCGCGTAATTTATCCTGATTTCCTGAATCATCCTCATTTGTCTGACTAAGCATTGATTGAGTAATGACCAGTTCGCCCACAAGGTTCACCAACTCATCAACCTTATCAATACCCACTCGTATTGAGCTGGCTTCACTTAACGATGATTTTCGGCGCTCTGTTTTACCCTTTTGCTCAACTGGTTTATTTTCTGTCTGAGGTACTTTTTCTGTTTCACCGTTGCCTTTAACTGGCTTTTGGCTGTGCTGCTCTACCTCTGAAACAGGCTCAATACTTAAATCACAATCATCATCAACCCATTCAAATATTTCAGTAATTTGCTCATGCTTAACACTCCCTTTTAGAGTCAGTTCCCAAGAGAGATAACATTCATCAAAAGCGATATCACAAAATGCGGGTAATTTTGAATGGTCAGCCTTGACGATTAAATCACCTAAAAGTGCTAACTCATTAAACATGCGGAGCGGCTCATTACCTGTTCTGAGCATGTGAGGGTGCGGATGAAATTGAATCAGCCACTCAGTCTCTTTTATCTCCTCAACCTCTTTTTTTCTTGTTTCAGAGGCTGCAGCATGAGAACTTTCAGCGGGAGGTGTTGAGCCAACTTTTAGCATGTCATCAAGCTGTTGTTGTAGCGTGATCACATTTTCTTTATCAGGCTCGTTGTGTTCTCGCTGTGCTCCTAACAAATCACGTAAACAATCGACAGAACTCAACAGTAAATTAACCGCCTCCTGAGTCACTTCACGGCGGCCATCACGCATCTCATCAAGCAGTGTTTCCATTCGATGAGTAAATTCTGCGACATCAGTAAAACCAAACGTTGCACTGCCACCTTTTATAGAGTGTGCAGCTCTGAAAATGGTGTTGATGCTTTCAGAGTCAGCACTCCCCATATCAAGATCAAGCAGCTCTTTTTCCATCTCATCCAACCCTTCAAAGCTCTCCTCAAAGAAAGTTTGATGAAACTGTTCGAGATCAATAGACATTAGCCAGCTACCCGCTTAACCGTTGATAAAAGTTGATCTGGATTGAATGGTTTTACAATCCATCCCGTTGCTCCGGCAGATTTTCCTTCTTGTTTTTTAGATGTTCCTGATTCCGTCGTTAACATCAATATCGGTATAAATTTGTAATCAGGCAATTTTCTTAACTCTGCAATCAGTGCAATGCCATCCATGTTTGGCATATTGACATCAGTGATCACAATATTCGCTTTCATAGTTTTAGCTTTTGCAAGCGCATCCACACCATCCACTGCCTCTACGACATTGTAGCCTGCACTTTTCAGTGTAAAGCTCACCATCTGCCGCATTGATGCGGAATCATCTACTGCGAGTATTGTTGCCATCTTTTGATCACTCCTTTACAAAAATTCTGGTTAAATAGTTATACTGCTTCAAGCATTAACAAATGATCCATGTCCAGGCGACGTGCTGAATTGAGCAATACGGCACTGGGCTCTTGCCATCGCACTGTAATTTCATGAGAACCCGCTTCGTGTATAAATGCTCCAAGCAACTGAAGTGCTGCAGTATCAACTGACTCAACCTCATGTGCTTCAATCACAACGGCTGCCTCCCCCTCTATCAATATTTGTAATTGCTGATAGAGTGATTCAACACCTGCGATTGTTAAAGAAGCACCACACGACAGTATCTCTTCTGATGATTTGTTTTGATCTTTTTTCTTGCCTTTCCTTGACACAACATTTCCTCTTTGATTAATCATGACCAAAGCTATTCCATGCAACCGTTATCGGCTATCATCACCTGAACTTAAAAACATATTTTAATAACGCACCCATGATTGAACCTAAAAGCAAAACTCAGCTCAAGCGTGAAGCCGACCAGCTTCACGCACTCGGAAGAATACTCACAGAATTCAACAAGGAGGAGTTGGTTCGGTTCAATTTGCCAGACACACTGAATGATGCAATTATTGAAATGCAGAGTATTCGTCAAAGGGGGGCTCAAAAACGTCACTTGCAATACATTGGAAAATTAATGAGGCATATCGACCCAGAGCCCATAAAAAAGCTCATTGATACCATGCAAAAACGTGAAGCTGGAGATAAAGCCCAGCTTCATAAACTGGAACGATGGAGGGATCGTTTAATCAATGAAGGAAACGAAGCACTCAGTGAGTTGCTTGAAACTTACCCAGACAGTGATAGGCAATATATTCGCCAACTCACACGCAATGCAATAAAAGAGCAGCAGCAGGAAAAACCACCCGCAGCCGCTCGTAAACTATTTAAATATTTACGAGATGAAGTGCTTTAGGAAAGGTCATTAGGAGCTGACTTAAGTAATACATAAACGGCACCCACTCCGCCATCTTCTGGTCGCGCTGAACTGAATGCCAGCACATCATCCATCTGAGGCAGCCAATGATTGATTTTGTTTTTAAGAACAGGATACCGATTGTTACTGCTTTTCCCTTTGCCATGCACAACTCTGATACAACGAATATGCCGCTGTTTACACTCATACAATAGTTCAAGTAATGATTGTTTTGCTTCTTGCGCTGTCATTCCATGCAAGTCCAGCTCAGCACCCACATCCAACTGGCCGCGCTTTAATTTTCGCATCAAACGACGTTGTACACCTGGGCGGAAAAAGAACAACTCATCGCCAACCTCAATACTTTCAGATTCGAAAATATCAGAAATTGTATCGGAAATTTCTTTTGAATTGAGTTTTTGAGGATGAAAACCTGAGTTTCTAGAAGAGGAGATAAAGACCGAAGCTTTCTTTTCGTAATCAAGACGCTTCACACCAGCCATCTCTTTATGAAATAGATCCGAATTCGGGTCGCTGGAATTTTTTGATTTTGCCATAAGGCCGAACTGAGAAAAGTGGCTCCCCAGCGCGGACTCGAACCACGGACAAGGTGATTAACAGTCACCTGCTCTACCAACTGAGCTACTGGGGAATAATGCTTTTTGCGAAAGAGTGCGTATAATACTGAGGCACTGCAAACGAGTCAACAGATAAAGTAAAAAATATTCGCAACGATTAAATCTTGTTGACAAGGCTGACGACATATCGTTTTATATCAGCTTCAGGGAAGTTTTACACACATGGATCAACTAACAAGTATAGTGAAAACAATGTCATCTCAAAATAAAACAGTAGACCGCCGCGACCACTCTCGACACCTTATCAATGATATGGTCAGAGAACGAACAAAAATGTTGTCACTTTATAGTGACCTCGCGTCAATGCACCCATTTTCAAATATTGAAAAATCATCCAAATTACTTGAACTTTTTTGTCAGTCACTCATTGACTATACAGCCGACACACACTTTCGTTTATACAAATATATAGATGAAAAAAGTGAACGCCGCCAATCCATTCTGGATATTGCCAATCACTTTTACCCACGTATTGTTGCTATTACCCAGAATATATTAGCGTTTAATGATAAATATGAAGGTCAGGCTAATGACCTGACAACACTTGAGAAAGATTTATCAGATTTAGGCGTGCGGATGACTGATCGTATCGAAATGGAAGATCAAATTATTCAGGCAATGTTTTAACCCCAGAGTTATTCGATTTTCTAGGTTAAAACTAATAAGCATGACTGTAAAACATGCACAACTTTGGTACCTAAAACGCGACAATCAGATCAGTGGCCCATTTCCTGCGGGTCTGATTTCTCGGCATATTCTTCTTGGCCGTATTCATAAAAATGATAAACTCAGCTCAGATCGTAAAGAGTGGCTCCCAGCTCTTGATATTAAAATATTGCAACCGGAATCATTTCCGGATGATCAGCCAGAACGGATAGCGGCCACCCAGCGCTGGACTGATGAACGCATACAAAAAGATCGCCGAAAAAATGAAAACCCTGAAAAAAAATCAGCCTATGCAAATAGAGCAAAACAAGATAGGCGTATTGAAGAGACAAGCTCTGCTCTGGATTATCGAACACACTACCAAAGTAGATCCAAACTAATATTCCACTCAATTTCTATCCAGCGGGTTACAGTCATATCACTGCTTTTGGTCGCAGGACTCATTATGATGCAACTGTTTTACACCCCCTCCTCTCAGGATGTTGCAATGATAAATTGCAATGCGCCACCAGAGCCTGGTATTAACTGGAATTATTGCCAAAAATCGGGTGCAAACCTACAACACTCAGACCTTAGTAACAGTAATTTATCTAATATCAACCTCTCAAATGCCAATTTACAGGAGAGTCAGTTATCAAACAGTAACTTGAGTTATGCAACACTAAAATCAGCGAATCTTAGTGGTTCAATACTTCGTAATTCAAAGCTTATCGGAAGCCAGTTACACGGAGCAAACCTGAGAAACAGTGACCTTCAAGAGGCGGATCTTTCATACAGCAACCTGAAAAGTGCAATACTGACGGGTGCCAATCTAAATAAAGCCAATTTAAGCCATACCATCTGGATAGATGGTCACACTTGTCTTGCAGGCTCTATTGGCCAGTGTCTTATCAAAACGCCCTGAATATATAAAAACCCTCCAAATCTAGCATGAGCCGCCGATACCTATCATTACAACTCATTAAACTAATGATTTCAAATGTGATTTATGGATAGAAAAAATAAAAAAACAGGGAAAAATAAACGCTTCATTGGTCTACTTATTTTATTAATATTATCGTCATACAGCACGGCTTATGCTGAGCGCATCAAGGACCTGGCCAGTATTCATGGCGTTCGAAGCAATCAACTGGTGGGTTATGGTTTGGTGGTTGGGCTTGATGGGACGGGTGACCAAACCAGTCAGGTTCCTTTTACAGTACAGAGCCTGAAAAGTATGTTGACACAGTTTGGTATTACTCTGCCCCCGAACACAAATCCACAACCTAAAAATGTAGCCGCTGTCACAATTCATGCCGACCTCCCCCCTTTTGCCAAAACGGGTCAAAAAATAGATATTACCGTTTCTTCACTGGGTAATGCTAAAAGTTTACGCGGTGGCAGTTTACTCATGAGCCCACTTAAAGGTGCAAATGGCCAGGTTTATGCGCTCGCACAAGGTAACTTAATCGTAGGTGGCTTTGGTATTGCCGGTAATGATGGGTCAAAGGTCACCGTTAACGTCCCGAGTGTTGGGCGAATCCCCAATGGCGCAACCGTAGAAAAGTCTGCGCCTACAACTTTGGGCGATGAGGACTCAATAATGATTAATTTACACACGCCTGACTTCACCACAGCCAAGCGACTTGCTGACACAATTAATACCGCAATTGGAAACGGCATTGCACAACCTATAGATGGCACATCAATTAGAGTCAGCGCTCCCAGTGATCGCGGTCAACGTGTCAGCTATATATCCATGCTGGAAAACCTGACATTTGAACCTGGTGAAAAAGCAGCCAAAGTGATCATTAACTCAAGAACAGGTACTGTCGTGATCGGTCGGCATGTGCGTGTTTTATCCGCTGCGGTCAGCCATGGAAGTTTAACCGTTACGATTACTGAATCACCTCAAACCAGCCAGCCTGGCGCACCTTTTGGTGGAGGCACGACAGTCACAACCCCTGAATCTGATATCAATATAAACCAGGGTGACAACAAAATGTTCCTCTTTAACCCAGGCGTTTCCTTAAGTGAAATTGTGCGTGCTGTCAATCAGGTCGGCGCGGCTCCGGGAGATTTAGTCGCTATTTTAGAAGCATTAAAAGAAGCAGGCGCACTCAGAGCTGAATTGATTGTGATATAAATTCAAGTATACTCAGCAACGCCATAATCTGAGTATTTTAAAAATGAGTGTTGTAATTAAAACAGCGGAAGAGATTAAAAAAATGCGGGTTGCAGGTCGGCTTGCCGCAGAGGTTCTGGAAATGATCGCTCCCTACATAAAACCAGGAATTACGACCGATGAATTAAATACCATTTGTCATGATTACATGGTTAATGAGCAAAAATCGACCCCTGCCCCACTCAACTATTTAGGCTTTCCAAAGTCGATTTGTACATCAGTTAATCACCAAGTTTGTCACGGTATTCCAGGGAACAAAACTCTCAAAAATGGTGATATGATTAATATTGACATTACTGTGATTAAAAATGGTTATCATGGAGATACAAGCATGATGTTCTTTGTTGGAAAACCCTTAATCTTGGCTCAACGTTTATCTGATATAAGCCGTGAATGTCTGTATAAAGCAATTTCAATTGTAAAACCTGGCGTACAACTCGGTGACATCGGCCATATTATTCAACAACATGCAGAAAAGCATAACTTTTCAGTGGTTCAAGAGTATTGCGGCCATGGTATTGGTAAAAAATTCCATGAAGAACCACAGGTATTACATTACGGAAGACCCAAAACAAGCCTGACACTGGAAGCTGGGACAACATTTACCATTGAACCCATGATCAATGCAGGTAAACGGCATGTAAAAGTTTTGCCTGATCAATGGACTGTCGTGACTAAAGATCGCAGCCTTTCCGCGCAATGGGAGCACACTTTGCTCATAACAGACACAGGCTGTGAAGTACTGACTTTACGTGCTGGCGAAGAGTTGTAGTACCGAAAATCTTATGCTCAACCACTCACTAGATAATATACTGACACAAGCCGATATTTCGATAAAACAATACCGAGATATTTTAAAATCAGCTCAGGAAAGTATTCGGCAAGATTTTTATAATGGCAAAATTGTTGCAGATTTAGTGCACCAACGTGCCGCTGTCATTGACAAAATACTCAGAAAAATATGGCTCAATTTTTTTCCTGAAAAAACTGATATTGCTCTTATTGCTGTGGGTGGATATGGCCGCGCAGAACTTCACCCCGCTTCTGATATTGACCTGCTCATTTTACTTGAAACAGAAAATCACTCTGACCATCAAACACAGATTGAACAGTTCCTGACTTTTTTATGGGATATTGGACTGGAAGTTGGACAAAGTGTTCGCTCACTTTCTGAATGTGTATCAGAGGCAAAAAAAGATATTACGGTCGCAACAAACCTGATGGAATCACGGCTTCTTGAAGGCCAAAAATCACTACTTCATCAACTGGAAAATCAAACAAGCCCTGAAAAAATCTGGCCCAGTGATCAATTTTTTGAAGCAAAATGGCAAGAACAAATCAATCGTTATCAACGTTATAATGTTGCTTTTTACAATCTGGAGCCTAACGTAAAAGGCGGCCCTGGCGGGTTACGTGATATTCAGATGATCGGCTGGGTGGCTAAACGCCATTTCCATGCCAACACACTCCATAGCCTAGTCAATCACCATTTTCTTTCTGAGTCAGAATATAACACATTAATGTCATGTCAGAACTTCCTGTGGAAAGTTCGTTTTGGCTTGCACATAATCTCAAAACGTAGAGAAGAGCAACTGCGTTTTGACCTCCAGCAAGAGTTGGCGAAGCAATTTGGCTATCAAGATGATGGCAATCATCTTGCTGTTGAACTGTTCATGAAAGACTACTACTCCTCAATTACTGAAGTGAGCCGTTTGAATGAGATGCTACTGCAACTATTTCAGGAAGCGATTATTCATAAAAAAGAAGCTGTAGAAATAACCCCTATAAACAGACGCTTTCAAATCAGAAATCACTACATTGAAGTCACGAATGATCAAGTCTTCCAGAACTACCATTTCGCTTTACTTGAAATTTTTTTACTGCTCCAGCAAAATCCTGATATCAAAGGTATTCGCGCACAAACTATTCGCCTGTTACGTGATCACTGCTACCTGATTGATGAAAAATTTCGTCACGACTCTCGCTGCCATACTATTTTCATGGAAATATTACGGCAACCCACCGGCATTGTGGCACAACTTCGCAGAATGAATCGCTACGGTATTCTTGCCGCATATATTCCCGCTTTCAAGAAACTCGTGGGCTTAATGCAGTTTGACCTGTTTCATATATATACTGTTGATGAACACATCTTAATGGTTGTGAGAAATTTACGCCGCTTTGCCGTGCCTGAGTTTTTCAAAGAATACCCAAGGTGCAGTGAAATTCACCAAACCTTGCCAAAGCTAGAGCTGCTTTATCTTGCAGGACTGTTTCACGATATCGCTAAAGGGCGTGGCGGAAATCATGCCGAACTGGGTGAAAAAGATGCATTTGAGTTTTGTATGCACCACCAGTTAAGCGAATATGATAGCCGACTGGTAGCTTGGCTGGTACGCAACCATTTACTCATGTCATCCATCGTACACCGCAAAGACATTAATGACCCTTATGTCATCCATCAATTTGCAATCCGTATCAGCGACCAAACTCATCTGGATTACCTCTATTTACTCACCGTTGCAGACATACGCGGCACTAATCCCGCCCTCTACACGGATTGGAAAAATGCTTTGCTCAGTCGGCTTTATGAATCAACACGTGATAAATTACAACAAGGTTTGAAAAAGCAGATCAACCAAGCTGCTCACATAGACAGCATTCAATCTAAAACTCTGGAAATTCTTGAAAAATTCACACCTGACTCATCAACAACAGAAAAGCTTTGGAGCAATTGGGGAAATGACTATTTTATTTCTCATACTGCCGATGAAATTGCATGGCATACAATTGCGGTATCAAAACTGACACAAAAAGAGTTACCTCTTATTTTAGTCAGAAAAGATGTTAAACAAGGGGGTACTGCTATTTTTGTCTACGCAAAAGATCAAGATGGTATTTTCACAGTCACCACCAAGCTGTTAGACCGGCTCTGTCTCTCTATTGCCGATGCACGCATTATGACCACCGACGATGGCTACACCCTCGATAGTTATATCGTTTTAGAGAGCAGTGGTGAAGCCATCCATGATAAAGCTCGTGAACAAAAAATTATTGACCTGCTTCATCAACATATCTCTCCACCCAATCTTGATTTACTGAATGATGATAAAAACTGGACACGTCATCAAAAATTGTTCATAGGAAAAGTTGATATTCTGTTTTCACAAGATGAAAAAAACCAGCGCACGATTCTGGAAGTGCACTGCACAGACCAGCCGGGCTTGCTTTCTAAAGTCGGACAGGCTTTACTCGCTTGCCAGACTCGTTTGAAAAATGCCAAGATTGCGACTTTTGGCTCACATGTAGAAGATCTGTTTTACATTACCGATTCAAATAACCAGCCACTCAATCACCAATATCAATTCGACCAATTACGCGAAACACTCTGCAAATATTTAGGTAAAGACAGTTGTTGAACAAGCTCCAAAAAGTCATTCAGTTCTGCAAACAACACGCCATTCCATTAATTCTGATTCTACCCGCGTTATGTATTGGAATTGCAGGAGACACATTAATTATACCCATGCGTTATGACCGTGAAGCTATTTTATCGGGTGAACTATGGCGACTTATAACCGGAAATTTGGCTCATTTAGGGTGGTCTCATTTACTGATGAACCTAGCAAGTTTAATACTCATCTGGATGTTATTCGGCAAAGCATTAAGCACACTCACATGGGCTGTAATTGCACTGGTAAGCTCACTGTTTGTTACTATCGGTATCCTGCTGTTTTCACCGATGACCGGCTGGTATGTCGGGCTGTCCGGTATGTTACATGGGCTTTTTATTGCAGGTATTTTTGCTAACCTTGCTCAGGGTTATAAATTAGAGTATCTATTACTCATCGCAATTATTGCCAAACTTTTCTGGGAGCAATGGTACGGCCCACTTCCTGGCTCTGAATCATTTGCGGGGGGACGCGTTATTGTTAATTCTCATTTGTATGGTGCGGTCGCAGGATTGATTGCTGGAATTTTTATTTTAAAAACAAGAGCGAAATAACTTATACTTGTAAAACATTCCAATAGTTGACAAAGGTATTTTTAAACATGGGTTTTATGGAAGGTAAGAACATTTTAATCGTAGGTTTGGCGAGCACTCGCTCTATTGCCTGGGGTGTTGCTGATGCGATGCACAAAGCAGGTGCAAATCTCGCACTCACTTATCAAAACGACAAACTTAAAGGGCGTGTTGAAAAAATGGCGAGTCAATGTGGCTCAGAAATCATCCTCCCTTGTGATGTGAGCAGTGATGAAGAGATTGCTGCAGTTTTTGAACAACTTGGTCAATCTTGGGATGGACTAGACGGCATCGTACATTCTGTTGCATTTGCACCACGCGAAGCACTGGAGGGCGACTATCTGGATGCAGTCACCCGTGAAAACTTCAATATCGCTCATGAAATCAGCTCTTACAGTTTTGCAGCACTCGCCAAAGCGGGGCGTAAAATGATGCAAGGCCGCAATGCAGCGCTCGTCACCATGAGCTATCTGGGCGCTGAACGTAGCATTCCAAACTACAATGTTATGGGATTAGCTAAAGCCAGCCTGGAAGCCAACGTGCGTTACATGGCTCAGTCGCTCGGCCCTGAAGGCATTCGAGTCAACGCCGTTTCTGCTGGACCCATTAAAACACTGGCCGCCGCAGGAATTGGTAATTTTAGAAAAATGTTGGAAACTTTTGAAAATACATCACCCATGCGTCGTAACGTGACAATTGAAGATGTAGGTAAAAGTGCCGCCTTTCTCTGCTCTGACCTCGCCTCAGGAATTACCGGCGAAGTGATTTATGTAGACGCAGGTTTTCGTAGCACAGGCATGGCACCTTTAGGGTAAATGCTGAAAGACAAACATATCTTGCTGGGGGTCACTGGCGGTATTGCGGCTTACAAAAGTGCAGATTTAGTCCGCCGCCTTAAAGATGCGGGCGCAGAAGTACGCGTCGTTATGACACTCGCCGCCACCCAGTTTGTGACTCCCCTTACCTTTCAAGCACTTTCGGGAAATCGTGTACATACCCAGTTGCTCGACTCGATCAGTGAAGCGGCTATGGGACATATTGAGTTGGCTCGCTGGGCTGATGCTGTATTAGTCGCCCCCGCCAGTGCTAATTTTCTGGCCAAACTAACGTATGGTCTGGCGGATGACTTACTATCTACATTGGCCTTGGCGACGAGTGCGCCGATCGCTGTCGCACCGGCAATGAATCAGCAAATGTGGATCAATCCCGCAACCCAACATAATATTCAAACATTAGGTCAACGCAATATTTTGATCTACGGCCCCGGCCAAGGCTCACAAGCCTGCGGAGAAGAGGGCTTAGGCAGAATGCTGGAACCCACTGCGCTTGTAGAAAAACTCAGCCATTTATTTGAGTCAGGCTCAATGCAAGGAGTGAAAATTCTTGTGACTGCTGGGCCAACCTTTGAGGATATTGATCCAGTCCGTTTTATCGGTAATCGTAGTTCAGGAAAAATGGGCTACGCTGTCGCAACTGCTGCAAAAAATGCTGGAGCTGAAGTCACCCTGATTAGTGGCCCCACTTCCCTGCTACCTCCTGAAAAAGTCGAGTGCATCAATGTTCGCAGCGCAGCGCAGATGTATGATGCCGTCATGTCTCAAGTTGATGGTTGCGATATTTTCATTGCGGCAGCTGCCGTAGCAGATTTCACCCCTAAACATTACGAAACACAAAAAATTAAGAAGTTGAGTTCACCACTCAAAACGATTGAACTTGAGCAGACAACTGATATTCTGGCTGCCGTATCTGAATCAGACTCGCGCCCTTTCTGTGTTGGCTTTGCGGCTGAATCTAGTCATTTGGAGAAATACGCACAAGACAAGTTAAAAAATAAAAAACTGGATATTATCGCAGCTAACTGGATTAACCGAGAAAATAGTGGCTTTGAAAGTGACCATAATGCCTTGAGACTTTATTGGCAAGCAGGTCAACTTGATCTTCCCCAGGCACCAAAACTACAATTAGCTCAATCCCTGATTTCATTTATTGCAGAGAAATACCATGCACAGCATAGAGTTAAAAATTCTTGACCCACGTTTAGGAAAAGAGATTCCACTTCCAGAATACGCCACTGATGGCTCGGCCGGCATGGATCTGCGTGCCTGTATTGATCAGCCAAAAATAATCAAACCAGATGAAACCCAACTGATTCCCACAGGGATTTCGATTCATATCGCTGATACAGGTTTAGCGGCTGTCTTACTGCCTCGCTCCGGTTTAGGGCATAAACACGGTATTGTATTGGGCAACCTCACTGGGCTGATTGACTCCGATTATCAAGGGCAACTTTTTGTATCCATCTGGAATCGTAGCCAAAAATCCTTCACAATAAATGTAGGGGAGCGCATTGCTCAAATGGTGATCATCCCTGTGATTCAAGCAAATTTTAAAATTGTCGAAGAATTTGATAACAGTCATCGAGGAGAAGGTGGATTTGGGCACACCGGCCAACACTAAAAACCAAATAATTGCGCCTGAAATTTTTAAAGCCTACGATATCCGTGGCATTGTAGACCAAACGCTGAACGTTGAAAGTGTCTATGCAATCGGTCGCGCCATTGGCAGTGAAGCGCACGCACGCGGCCAAAAGCGCATTGTCGTGGGTCGTGATGGTCGCCTTTCCGGGTCTGATTTTACGGATGCATTAATACGCGGACTCATGGCTACGGGTCGTGATATCATCAACATTGGCATGGTTCCCACACCTGTCGTCTATTTTGCATCTTACTACCTTGAAACAGGCTCAGCCGTTATGGTCACGGGCAGTCATAACCCACCTGAATACAACGGATTTAAAATTGTTCTGGCCGATGAAACACTGTCAGGTGAAGCCATTCAATTTCTGAGGATACGCATTGAAACTGAAAATTTTCACATTGGAAGTGGCAGTCGCAGTGAAACAGATATTTCACATCACTATATAAAGCGTATCTCTTCTGACATCAATCTCAAGCGCCCTTTAAAAATCGTTGTTGATGCTGGAAATGGCGTGGCCGGTAAAATTGCACAGCAGCTTTACCGAGATTTAGGTTGTGAAGTTGAAGCACTTCATTGCACTATCGATGGCAATTTTCCTAATCACCATCCCAACCCCAGTCAACCCGAAACACTCTCGGATCTTATTGATGCGGTCAAAACAGGCCACGCTGATTTAGGGTTGGCATTTGATGGTGATGGCGACCGCCTTGGTGTGGTTACAGCAACAGGAGAAATCATCTGGCCTGACCGCCTATTAATGTTGTTTGCTAAAGAAATTTTATCACGCCACCCTGGCAGCACAGTGATGTATGACATTAAATGTTCACACCACTTAAAAAAGCTTATTGAAGATGCGGGTGGAAAACCACTGATGTGCCGTACAGGCCATTCAATGATAAAAGCACAACTTAAAAAAGTTCGTGCGCCCATTGCTGGTGAAATGAGTGGACATATTTTTTTCAAAGATCGCTGGTATGGCTTTGATGATGGCCTTTACGCCGGTGCACGTTTATTAGAAATATTATCTTCAGTGGATCAATCTGCAAACGAAATATTTGCAACACTTCCAAATGCAATCTGTACCCCAGAGTTTCAAATTCCAATGCCTGAAGGCATGCCACACCGATACATGACACGTTTATTAAAAGTTGCCGATTTTGGTGATGCCGAGCTCATCACACTTGATGGTTTAAGAGTCAACTTTTCTGATGGCTGGGGATTAGTCAGAGCATCCAATACCACGTCGTCACTCACATTACGCTTTGAAGCGGAAACAGAGCACGCTTTAACTCGAATACAGAACCAATTCAGAACGCTCATGTTGTCACTTGATAGTCGTTTATCACTGCCTTTTTAATTCATTAAATTCACGAGAAAAATATGCCCTTGGACTCATCATCAGCCATGAATGTTGCTCAGGTTCTTACCGAAGCTTTACCTTATATCAAACGCTTTGTTGGCAAAACAATTGTCATCAAATATGGTGGCAATGCCATGGTGGATGAAGCGCTTAAAAGCAGCTTTGCCCGTGATGTCGTCTTAATGAAACTCGTGGGCATCAACCCTGTTGTTGTGCACGGCGGTGGCCCTCAAATTGGTCACTTATTAGAACGATTAGGTAAACAGAGCCAATTTGTACAAGGCATGCGTGTCACTGATAGTGAAACAATGGATGTCGTTGAAATGGTTCTGGGTGGCCTGGTTAATAAAGAGATTGTGAGCCTGCTCAATCAGCACGGTGCACAAGCCATCGGTTTGACTGGAAAGGATGGCAGTATGATCAAAGCCCGCAAACTCATTTTCAAAAAGGATGCAGCTGAAATGTCAGCTTCAGAAATTATTGATATCGGTCATGTCGGTGAGGTCGTTTCGATTGATGCATCGGTCGTCAACATGATTGCCCGTGGTGGCTTTATTCCTGTTATTGCACCCATTGGTGTCGATGACAACGGCACGTCTTACAATATTAATGCAGACCTTGTTGCTGGAAAACTTGCTGAAGTGCTCAACGCCGAAAAGCTCATTCTACTCACAAATACACCTGGTTTGCTTGATAAAAATGACAAAACACTTTCAGGTCTCAATGCCAAACAGGTGAATGGGTATATTGCAGATGGCACCGTTTTTGGCGGCATGCTGCCAAAAACTCGCTGCGCTCTCGAAGCGGTTGAGAATGGCGTTAAAACTGCTCATATCATTGATGGCCGTGTACAACATGCCGTATTACTGGAAATTTTTACGGATGAAGGTGTAGGTACACTGATTCGTGCAGAAAAAAACGTGTAAAACAAAGGCCGAGGCTTGATTATGGAACGAATCACCCCAATCGCCAGACATGAAAGCGTTTAACCCATTGCAACAATTTCTGCGGTGCATGAGCACGCTTCCATTCGCCCGCCGCGTATTTATTGGCCTCAGTCAGTGTCGGGTAGATATGAATCGTACCTAAAATTTTATTTAAGCCAAGACCATAACGCATCGCAGTCACATACTCAGCGATCACATCACCGGCATGCTCTCCAACAATCGTAACCCCAAGAATTTTATCTTTTCCCGGCACGGTTAATACTTTAACCACACCATGCGCCTCTTCATCAGCAATGGCTCGATCCAGATCCTCAATATCATACGTTGTGACTTCATAAGCGATATTTTGATCAATCGCTTCGAGTTCATTCAGCCCGACTCTCGCCACTTCTGGCTCTGTAAATGTCGCCCACGGGATGACTGAATAATCAACTTTGAATGATTTGAAACCACTAAATAGAGCATTGACCGCTGCATACCAGGCCTGATGCGCTGCGGTATGTGTAAACTGATATGGCCCCGCCACATCCCCACATGCGTAGATATTTGGAAAATTGGTTTGCAAAAAATCATTCACCTCAACACTGCGCCGTCCGCTCAATGTCACACCCAGCTCTTCCAGGCCAAAACCTGTCACATTCGCCGCCCGCCCTAGAGCCACTAACACCTCATCAAATTCAATCTCAACATCTTGACCTTGGTGTTCACAAATTACTATTTTACGGTCACCTTCCACTCGAAATGCTTTCGCAGAGTGATTAACGCGCACATCCACTCCTTCATTGATAAACCGCGCCATCACTCGGTCTGAAATTTCAGGGTCTTCACGCTCCATGATGCGCTCACCACGTTGAACTTGTATCACCGATGAACCAAGCCGAGCAAAAGCCTGCGCCAATTCACAACCAATCGGCCCTCCACCAAGCACCAAAAGTCGCTTAGGTTGTTTTCGAAGATTCCATATCGTATCCGAGGTTAAATAACCGACATCATCAATCCCTGGAATTTTTGGTACAAAAGGTCGTGCGCCCGTCGCAATTACGATATTTTTTGTCGTCAATGTCTGACCATTCACTTCAACGGTATACGGCGAAGTAATTTTCGCGACCCCTTGAATGACATCAACGCCTAAACCTTGATAACGCTGGACAGAGTCGTGCGGCTCAATCTGTTTAATCACCCGTTGCACGCGTTCCATCACATCAGAAAATTCAAACTCGACATGGGCAGATTTAAAACCTAATGCTGTTGCACGCTTTTGATGTGCAACAAATTTGGCTGATTTGATTAAGGCTTTAGAAGGAATACAACCTGTATTGAGGCAGTCGCCTCCCATTTTATGTTTTTCAATCAGCGTCACTTCAGCTTTAATTGCAGCCGCAATATAAGAGGTCACCAAACCCGCCGAACCACCGCCAATAACAACAATATTACGATCAAACTTTTTAGGCTTGGGATAGCCCTTTAAGGCTTTTCTAGCTTTAACAGCCGTCACTATTTTTTTGGCAATCCAAGGAAAAACACCTAATAAAATAAAGGAAAAAATCAATCCCGGAGAGAGAATGCCCTGCAAAGAATCTATTTTAGCCAATTGCGTTCCTGCATTCACAAAAACCAACGTACCTGCCAACATCCCGAGCTGGCTGACAAGGTAAAAAGTCGATGTGCGAATAGGTGTTAGCCCCATCAACAGATTGATAATAAAGAATGGAAAGAGTGGTACCAACCTCAATGTAAAGAGATAAAATGCACCCTCTTTTTCGACGCCTTGATTAATCGCACTCAAATGATCACCAAATCGGCTTTGCACTGTATCTCGTAACAAAAACCGAGAAACAAGGAAAGCCAGTGTTGCGCCGATCGTGGAAGCAAAAGAGACAATCACAAAGCCCCATAGCAAGCCAAAGATAGCTCCCCCTGCCAGTGTCATAATGACCGCCCCTGGTAAAGAGAGCGCCGTCACGGCAATATAAAGCCCAAAAAAGGCAAATGCAGTGAGCAATGGATGTGTCTGGTAATATCCCTCAATCGCTGCGTGCTGTAATTTGATAAAATCTAAACTCAAATACTTTGTAATATCAAAAGCAAAAAAGCTATAAACCAATACAGCAAGCGTTAAAACGAGTAGAATTTTGCGATAATTCATTGGAGTATGACCCTTTTTATCAAAAATGGATATTTCAAAGTATATCCATGAAATAACAAGCAATAGATCCCTAATGACAGACTTTATTATTATTGGCGGCGGTGTTATCGGCCTGTTGACAGCTTACGAACTTAATCGTGCCGGGGCAAAAGTTACCGTGCTTGAACGCAGTTCAATCGGCACTGAATCTTCATGGGCGGGCGGTGGCATTCTATCGCCACTCTATCCGTGGCGCTACAGCGAACCCGTCAGCGCACTCGCTCATTGGAGCCAACAGCACTATGCTTCATTTTGCCAGACACTTTTCAATGAAACCAGCATTGACCCTGAATGGACTCAAAACGGCCTGCTCATGCTTGATTCCGATGAGCAGAAGATGGCTATAAAGTGGGCCATACGCCATAAAGCGCATATTGAAAAGTTACATGCCAGTGATATTTCTTGTTGTGAACCGCTCGTTAAATTCAAGAGTAACGCATTATGGATGCCAAATGTCGCTCAGGTACGTAATCCACAACTATTAAAATCACTCAAAGCCCTGTTGACTCAGAATAGTGTTCATTTAAAAGAGCATTGTGATGTTAAAAAATTAATGGTCACTGATGGCTCCATAATTGGCGTACAAACAAAAGCTGAAAAAATCAATGCAGATAACGTTATTATCGCCAGTGGTGCATGGAGTGCAGAACTCTTAAAACCACTCGGAACAGAGCTCAACGTTAACCCTGTTAGGGGGCAGATGATTTTATTCAAAACGCCACCGAAATTAATTTCACGAATTGTGATGCATCAAGGACACTATGTGATTCCACGTCGTGATGGCCACACATTAGTTGGCAGTACCGTTGAACACGTTGGGTTTGAAAAAGAGACAACACAGCAGGCTTTATCAGTCCTGCACAAAGCAGCACTGCGTATCATTCCAGAACTTTCAAATTATCCTATAAAAAGGCACTGGGCTGGTTTACGGCCAAGCGCTCCTGAAGGTGTGCCCTTTATTGGAAAACACCCGACAATACAAGGGCTTTATGTCAATGCTGGGCATTTTCGTAATGGTGTTGTGCTAGGCCCTGCTTCTGCGCATTTGTTGGCTGACATTGCTTTAAGGCGCACACCTATTGTTAACTCAGAGCCTTATAAAGTGGTTCCCAGAAATCAGACAGTAGTTTAAGATATAAATAACTCTCAATTCATCCGAATTTTTAGAGTTAAGCCTCTTTTAAGCTTACAAAGTTATACTATCAAGAGCAGCTATCACTCATCAGAAAAACGTTGTTTCTGACTAAAAAAGCATGTTAAAAGTTATAGATTATGACGTTGTTTTAAGTATAGGAAAGCAAGCCCATGCGCATATTGCTGGTTGAAGATGATCCACAGTTAGGTGATGGTATTCGTACTGGCTTACATCAAGCTGGTTATATCGTAGATTGGTTACAGGATGGTCTGTCAGCGCTACACAGCCTTGAAGTAGAAAACTTTGATATGGTCGTACTTGACCTTGGCTTGCCACGTTTGGACGGCATCAGTGTGCTGAAAAAAATTCGCACCTCTGGAAACGATGTACCTGTGTTGATTTTGACGGCCAGGGATACGGTGGCTGATCGGGTCAATGGGCTTGATAGTGGCGCTGATGACTACTTGCTAAAACCTTTTGATCTGGATGAACTATGCGCCCGAGTCAGAGCATTAAGTCGTCGCCACAGCGGAAGAGCATCATCATTAATAAAATACCTGGATATTATCTTAAACCCAGTAGATCGCAGCCTTAGAAAAAATGGTGAAAATATTACCCTATCAACTCGAGAGTTCAATATTTTACAAATTTTCCTAGAAAATATTGGTCGGGTATTATCTAGAGAGCGCATTGAAGAAAGCCTGTTCGGTTGGGATGATTCGCTTGAAAGCAATGCCACTGAAGTCCACATTCATCACCTGCGTAAAAAACTGGGCAAAGAGCTTATTGTGACTATTCGCGGTGTTGGTTACATGATTCCAAAAGCAGATTGATGAAACCTCGTTCAATTCGTCAAAACCTATTACTGTTAGTATTAATCACTGTATTTTTCGCTTGGATAGTGGCAGGGTTCTTTATTTACTACAGCACTAAGCATGAAGCAGAAGAGATCTACGATACTCAACTGGTGCAGAGCGCCAAACTGTTAGCCTCCCTGGTCAGACATGAAGTAGGTGGAGCGCATCAATTACAAATTGATAGAGATGATTTTTTACCGGTCATTCATAAATATGAAACCAAAATATCATTTAGTATTTATCACCACGATGGTACTTTGATGACACACTCATCTTCGTCCCCGTTACTGCCCATCATCGAATATACCAGTGGCTTTAAAGAGATGCAGGTCGATGGCATAACGTGGTACACCTACAACCTCTACGATCCACAAACTAAATTCCTCATCCAGACCGCACAGCGCCACGATGTTCGTGAAGAAATGGTCGCTTACATCAACCATAGTGTATTATTCGTTATGTTGATTTCTCTGCCGTTCATTGCGATTTTTATTTGGATCAGTATTAGCCGCGGCTTACGCCCACTGTTTCAGTTAGCAGACACCATATCAAAACGCTCAATTCATCAACTGGAACCTATTACACTTGAAGGTGCACCCACCGAAACCCAACCTATTGTTCGCTCATTAAATGCACTTTTTGATCGGCTGCACCAAGCTTTTGAAAAAGAGCGTCGTTTTACTGCTGATGCAGCACATGAGTTACGCACCCCCTTAGCAGGTATAAAAACTCAGGCACAGGTCGCTTTACGAGCAACTGAAACCAGTCAACGACAACAGGCGATAAAGCAAGTGATCACGGGAGTTAACCGTACGACCAAACTGGTTAATCAATTACTGATTTTAGCTCGAGTTGATGCTGAACAACATCTAGTCAGAGCTGATTTAGATCTAAAGCTGTTATGTGCAACCATTATTGGTGAACAGATTGCTTCGGCACTAAAGAAAAATATAGAAATCAATTTGCAAGCTGAGTCGCCAGCGATTATCTGTGGCAATGAAGAACTGATACATATTATGGTCACTAATTTGATCAATAATGCCATTCGTTATACACCTGATAAGGGACGTATTATTGTTAATGTGACGAACGAGGCACAAAGTGTCATACTTGATGTGAAAGACTCAGGGTCAGGCATTCCCAAGCCATTAAAAAAACAAGTTTTTGATCGTTTTAAACGCGGCGAACACCAAGATATCTCTGGCAGTGGATTGGGGTTATCAATCGTATTAGAAATTGCAGAGTTACATCATGCAAAAATCCATCTGGATCAAGGCCTGGAAAATACCGGCCTTAGCATTAAAGTCACTTTTTCAAAAAGCAGCATTAAATATAATTCCCACGTAAACGCACTATCCAGTTAAAATAAACACCTGATGAAAACCAGTTTTCCAGCGATCGCAACAAAGGAGGCAAAGATATTAATTCTGGGCAGTATGCCCGGTGAAGAATCACTCAAACAACAATGTTATTATGCGCACCCAAGGAATGCCTTCTGGTATATCATGAGTACCATTTTTAACTTTGATAGCGGCCTCCATTACGAAAAAAGAGTCGATATATTAAAGGCCAACAATATCGCACTGTGGGATGTATTAAAACGCTGCAACCGATCCGGCAGTCTGGACAGTGCAATTCAATCCAGCTCTATTGAAATAAATAATTTTAAAGATTTTTACCATAATCACTCTTTCATTCAAAATATATTTTTTAATGGTGTGAAAGCAGAGCAAGAATATAAAAAACGTGTTATACCCACCCTTCAAAACTTACATTCAACCATCAAATATCATAAATTGACATCCACAAGCCCTGCAATGGCCATGCGCACAAAAGAAAAAAAGCTCGTAGAGTGGAAAACAATCATAGAAGAGGCAATCAATAATGACTCAAAACAATAAAACAGAAAGCACCCCAAGCTCAGGATTGGGGTGGCTGAAAATCACAGGATTATTGTTGCTTACGATTATTGTTTCCGTCCTGATTACTGTATGGAGCATGAAAAACTATCTGTTTGTGTCCGAATTCACTCCGGTAACCCTCAATGCCCAAGAGGAAAAAGTTCTTCAGAGAAAAATTAAAAAGCTGGATGTAATAGAAGTCAGACAAAAAAATTCTGTCGAAAATAATGACGTTAAAAATGAAATACTGAAACCAGAAGCCTACAGTGAAGAAGGTGCAAAACGTGACATTAATTTTACCGAAAAAGAGTTAAATGCCTTACTGGCAAAAAATACAGATTTAGCACGTAAACTGGCTGTCGATCTGGCTGATGACCTTGTCAGTATAAAGTTATTAATGCCAATGGATGAGGATTTCCCCATTTTTGGCGGTAAGACACTGAGACTGAAAGCTGGTGCTGAATTTGCCTACAGAGATGCACGCCCAGTCGTAATATTAAAAGGAGTAACCGTTATGGGAGTTCCTGTACCCAACGCCTGGCTGGGTGATATAAAGAATGTTGATTTGGTTAAAGAGTTTGGTGGCCATGAAGGGTTTTGGAAAAGCTTCTCTGAAGGCGTAAGTGACATCCAGATAGAAGAAGGTCGGCTGAGAATAAAATTGAAAGAGTGATTACATTGACTACTGGAGCTTACGTATTTCAAGCAGCTTATGTTGATCATCAAACTCTATTTCAAAGATGCCTTGAATACCATCATGAGTGACAAACTTTTGCAATAGATTGGCTGGAAATTGAATCCGACGACCATCAGAAGCCATCACACTGACATTATTGACTGTACGCTGATAATAAGCGAGGTATTGTTCAGGTGAAATAGCCAGAGAAAATCTGGTTTTTTGCGACATGGTGATACTTTAGGAGCTGGAGTACGCCACCCCCGCAATGGATGGCGCATCTAAATTTCGTGATAACTTATTTTTTAGCAATTGATAACAATTCAATTTCAAAAATAAGTGTTTCATTGGGGCCAATATTAGGTGGCGCGCCCCTCGTACCATAAGCAAGACTGGCAGGAACAATAATTTCCCATTTAGCGCCCTCTTTCATCATAGGCAATGCTTCTTGCCAGCCCTGAACAACACCACCCACGGGAAATGTTGAAGGCTTATTACGACTGTAAGAACTGTCAAACTCTTCACCGTTAATCAAAGTACCACGGTAATGAACCGTAACACTGTCATTTGATGTTGGTTTTTTACCACTGCCTTCTTTAATAATTTGGTACTGCAAGCCACTCGATGTAGTTTTTACACCCTCTTTTTTCTTGTTAGCTTCCAGATACGTTTCCCCCGCTTTAAGGTTTTTTTCTGCAGCGGCTTTCATATTAGCAATATTTTTCTGTTGAACAGCTTGTACGGTTGCTCTAATTTCTTCTTCACTCAGCTTGGGATCTTTACCATTAAGAGCATCTTCCATCGCCATGTTAAAAGATTTAATATCAAAGCCTGGATTTTCAGCTGTCACCAACTTTCCGGCTTTATAACCTTGCAAGTAACTAAATTTTTTTTCATCATTATCAAGTGATGCCGCCTGAACTGCTATTACAGAAGAAAAACATAGAGGGAGTACAACAGTATATTTTAAAAATTTCATTCTTATTCCTGTGACTTGGTTTAATCAGTTAGTTTGTAACTTTTCGGCACAAATAGTTCAATAGCCTTTAATAAGCAAATGCCGCCGCGCACATTCCAAGCAATGAGGCAGGAAAAAGCCCCAGAGCAATCATTCCCAACCCATTAATACTCATCACCACCTGAACATCAAAAGAAGCTTTAATTGGCGCTGTTTCTTTTGGCTCTTCAAACACCATGTACCATACGACTCTTAAATAATAGTAGGCACCCACAACAGAAAACAACACCGCCAATACAGCCAACCAAACATATCCGGCATCAATAACCGCTTGCAATACTGCCAGCTTGGCAAAAAAACCGATTAATGGAGGTATGCCCGCCATAGAGAGCATAATTAATATCATCATTGATGCAAACCAGGGACTGCGTTTCGCAAGGCCTTTCAAATCATCCAGTTCATCCGCCTCAAAACCAGCCCGACTCATGAGGATAATCATCCCAAAACTACCCAGACCCATCAATGTATAAACAATAATATAAAACATTGCCGATGAGTAACCATTGGCTCCAGTTGCGATAATACCCAGCAATAAAAAGCCAACATGTGAGATCGTTGAATAAGCCAGCATACGTTTAATGTTGGTCTGTGCAATCGCAATAACATTACCAAAGATGATGGACATCACAGCCAATGCTATAAGCATTTCCTGCCAATGAGCTTGAAGACCCCCCAACCCATCGACCAACAAGCGCATGACCATACCAAAAGCAGCGATTTTAGGAGCCGTTGCAATAAAAAGCGTCACGGCTGTGGGCGCACCATGATAAACATCAGGGATCCACATATGGAATGGAACAGCACCCAGTTTAAAAGCAAGGCCAACAAGAATAAAGACAACGCCGAATAACAAGACAATATTATCCGAAGGCATCTCTGAAACCTTAATACCTATCTCAGTAATATTTAACGTACCTGTCATGCCATAAATAATTGACATACCATAGAGCAACAAACCCGAAGCGATCGCACCCAATACAAAGTATTTCATAGCCGCTTCAACTGCTTTTTGATTATCACGTTGAAAAGCAACCATTGCATATAGAGCCAGAGACATCAGCTCCAAACCAAGATAGATTGTAATCATGTTATTGGCAGACACAAGCACCATCATACCCAAGACAGCAAATAGCCCTAGAGCGAAATACTCCCCTTTAAACATATTGCGTTCAATCAGGTAATCACGAGAATAGAGAAAGACAATACCACTGACCAGATAAATAAAAATCTTGAGTACATCACTCATCGTGTCTTTAATAAACGTGCCATGAAAGGTAATGACTGGCTCCGGCGTATGCAAAAATAGCGTAAGAACTGCTGCACCTACCAAAGTGACTAACGTCAACAGATAAATAACGGCACGATTTTCGTCTTTAAGATAAAGATCAATAATCAGCACAACACATGCCATCGTTAGAACGAAAATTTCAGGCAAAATTGGCATAAAATCGGGTGTGATGAAATTCATATGTCTTAAATACCTTGGTTCCTTGAACTAAATATCAAATAACTTAGAGCTTAGAGGTCACAGCCTGTTGAACCAAATGATCAACTGAGCTATGCATAACTTCAACCAATGGGTCTGGATACACGCCTAAAGCCAATACAAAAAATGCTAATACGCTAAGTATCAAAATTTCCCGCTTATTCACATCCTTAAGAGCAGCAACATTATCATTAGCAACTTCACCAAAAATAACCCGTTTGATTAGCCATAAAGTATAAGCCGCACCAAAAATCAGTGTTGTTGACGCTAAGAATGCGATCCAGAAGTTTGACTTGAATGCACTTAAAATAACCATAAACTCACCTACAAACCCAGATGTACCTGGAAGCCCTGTGTTAGCCATAGCAAAAAGTACAAAGAAAGCAGCAAATACCGGCATTGTATTCACTACGCCGCCATAGTCACTGATTCGACGTGAATGCATTCTGTCATACATTATACCAATACAATAAAACATAGCACCGGAAATAAAGCCATGAGATATCAGCTGAACCAAACCACCTTCAATACCCAAGGCCGCACCTTGGGTTGAACCCGTATTTTCCAAAATACCGTATATAAGAAAAAATCCTAGTGTTGCAAAACCCATATGGGCAATTGATGAATAAGCAATAAGCTTTTTCATATCCTCTTGTACAATGGCAACAAAAGAGATGTAAACAATAGCAATTAAAGAAAGAGTGATAACGAGCCAATCAAGCTCTTGGCTGGCATCAGGCGTAATCGGAAGCATAAAGCGCACAAAACCATATGCACCTAGTTTGAGCATAATTGCTGCTAAAATAATTGAACCACCAGTTGGAGCCTGAACATGCGCGTCAGGCAACCAGGTATGTACCGGCCACATAGGTACTTTGACTGCAAAAGCCAGCAACATTGCAAGAAAAATCAAGATTTGAGCCGTCATTCCAATTTGTACATCCTGAAATGCCAGAATAGAAAAACTCCCCACCTGAAAGTAGAGATAAATTAGTGTAATCAGTAAAAGTACTGAGCCCAAAAATGTATATAGGAAAAACTTGATCGTTGCATAAATTCTATCCGCGCCACCCCAAATACCAATAATCAAGAACATGGGCACCAGCATTGCTTCCCAGAACACATAAAACAGCACACCATCAAGTGCTGCAAACACTCCATTCATCATACCTTCCATAATCAGGAATGAAGCCATGTAGAGTGCAACTCGAGTTTTAATAACTTCCCAACCCGCAATAACGACAATAATAGTAAAAAAGGTTGTCAACAAGATCAGTGGCATTGAAATACCATCAACACCCAGCGCATAACTTATATTAAATGTAGGTATCCAGGATGCAGTTTCTGTGAACTGCATTTCATGTGTCGCTGTATCAAATAGTGTATAGAGAGGTATAGAAACCAAAAACACTAATACAGAAATAGCCAACGACATCCATCGGACAAAGTTATCGCTTGCCTTATGTGCAGCAAGTACAATCATCCCGCCAATAATGGGCAGCCAGATGACAAGACTCAGTAAAGGTAAATCAGTCATTCAATTGAATCCTTGTTATATTTCCAACTACCAAGGTAAATACCAGCTTAATAGCAGCATCAGCCCAACAATCATTGCAAACGCGTAATGGTATAGGTAACCCGTTTGCAAGTTTCTAACCTTACTTGACACCCAGCCAATTGCACGCGCAGAGCCATTGACCATAATTCCATCAATACCTTTCTCATCACCTGTTCGCCATAAAAGCTTTCCAAGCCTTCTGCTACCCGCTGCAAAAAATGCATTATTGAAAGCATCAAAACCATAGTTTTTATCAAGAATGTTATAAATAAATTGAAAACGCTGTTTTATTTTAGCTGGAAGATCTGGGCGTTTCAGATACAGGAACCAGGCACATAAAACTCCGCCAAGCGCCATCCAGAATGGAAGCGTCATCAATCCATGCAACATAAAACCGAGTACACCGGTGTAGCTTTCACCAATTTTTGCCAACACATCATGTTCGGGCAGAACAAAAATTTCTTTTGCAAAAAAGTCACCGAATAGAAATGGTCCGATTGCGAATAGTCCAATGAATATAGATGGTATCGCCAGCAGTATAAGTGGGATAGTTACAATTTTAGGGCTTTCATGCAGATGCTCCTTGGTCTGTTTATCCATGCGTTCTTTTCCGTGGAATACCAAGAAAAACATTCGAAAGGAGTAGAGTGCCGTTACAAACACACCTAAGACCACACAGGCATAAGCAAAACTAGAGCCTGGAATTTGAGATGCCTTGACACCTTCTATAATTGCATCTTTTGAGAAAAATCCTGAAAACCCAGGAAAACCAATCAATGCCAATGATCCAATCAACATACAGACGTAAGTAATGGGCATATATTTTTTCAAACCACCCATTTTACGAATATCTTGCTCGTGATGCATTGCAATGATTACTGAGCCAGCCGCCAAGAATAGCAGCGCCTTAAAAAAGGCGTGAGTCATCAGGTGAAAAATACCGGCAGCATAAGCAGAAGCGCCCAATGCAACGGTCATATAACCTAATTGAGACAGTGTAGAATAAGCAATAACACGTTTGATATCATTTTGAATGATACCTAAAAACCCCATAAATAATGCAGTAATCGCACCAATCACAAGAACCACACTTAATGCGGTCACTGACAACTCATACATAGGTGACATTCTAGCCACCATGTAGATACCCGCAGTAACCATTGTTGCGGCATGAATCAATGCAGAAATAGGAGTCGGGCCTTCCATTGAGTCAGGCAACCAAACATGCAGAGGAACCTGTGCTGACTTACCCATCGCACCAATAAAGAGCAATATACAAATCACCGTCATCACATTCCATTCAACACCGGGTATTATTTCCATTGTTAGGTTGGCCACGCTCGGTGAACCCGCAAACACTTCTGCATAGTTAAGACTACCAAAATACATAAGTACAGCAGCAATACCTAACAAAAAGCCGAAATCACCCACTCGGTTCACTAAAAAGGCCTTCATATTCGCGAAAATAGCGGTCTCTTTTTTATACCAAAAGCCAATAAGAAGGTAAGAAACCAAACCGACGGCTTCCCAACCAAAAAATAACTGCATGAAGTTATTCGCCATCACAAGCATCAGCATTGAGAAAGTAAATAGAGAGATATAGCAGAAAAATCGCTGATAACCTGGGTCATCATGCATATAACCAATGGTATAGATATGAACCATCAATGAAACAAAAGTCACAACAATCATCATTATGGCAGTCAGGTTATCGACAAGAAAGCCAACTTCAAAACTAAATCCATCACTGATCAACCAAGTATAAATTGTTTCATCAAATACTGGAGCACCTCCAATGACTACATGATTGAATGTAACAAGTGAAAGAATAAAAGAAATTGCGACACCCAGCGTTGCTGCCCAATGAGCGCCTGAACGACCAACAGCCTTGCCAAATACACCAGCAATGATTGAACCAACAAGTGGTGCTAAAACGACACCCAGATAAACTAATTTCATATATTTATCCTTTTAAACTATCCAGGTTACTAACATTAATGGATCGACGGCTACGAAATACCAACATTAATATAGCCAAGCCTATAGCTGCTTCTGCTGCCGCCACTGTTAATATAAAGAAAACAAAAATTTGACCTGAAATATCATTTAAGTAATGTGAGAAAGCAACAAAATTCATATTGACTGCGAGCAGCATTAATTCAATTGCCATCAATATTATGATGATATTTTTCCGGTTAAGAAATATTCCAACAATCGCTATCGCAAATAAAATTGCGCCTAAAATCAAAAAGTCTGAAAGTGCTATCATAATGGTTATAGTTCACTATTAATGTTTATTTTTTGCTAAATAGTTACAGTATTAAAATTTCTAATCACTCGTTCATTTTTTCGGATTCCATTTTAACAACTCGTACACGATCTTCACTGCGAACAAGCACTTGCTTCGATGGATCCTGATGTTTTGTTTGAGGTCTGCGACGCATTGTTAAAGAAATTGCTGCAATAATCGCAACCAAAAGTAATACAGCGGCAAGTTCAAATGGATAAACATATTCTGTATATAAAACCATCCCCAGCTCTTTGGTATTGCTGTAATCAGCTCCACGTGCAACAGGATCGGCAAACTTGTCCAGACCAAAATTTTCTGGTCCAACGACAATAGCCATTTCAATCACTATAACAATTGCGACTAACCCACCTGGAATTAAATATTTTGTAAACCCCTCTCTAAGTGATGCTTCCTTAGTATCCAGCATCATCACTACAAAAAGGAAAAGAACCATGACCGCACCCACATAGACCAGAATCAATACCAGTGAGAGAAATTCTGCCTCTAATAAAATCCAGAGTGCGGCACAGGTAAAAAATGCCAAAACTAGAAAGAGTGCTGCAAATACTGTATTTCGAACCGTAACCACAGCGATAGAAGCTAAGACTAATACAGTCGAAAATAGATAAAAAACAAACGGTTCTATATTCATAATCTCACATCAATCAATTAACGATACGGCGCATCTTTTTCACGATCAGCGGCAATTTGACTTTCGAACCTATCACCCACTTCTAATAACTTCGCTTTGGTCATAATACTATCTTCTCTATTTTCAAAGACATATTCAAAGTGACGCGTCTCAACGATCGCATCTACCGGACAGGACTCTTCACAAAACCCACAATAGATGCACTTAAACAGATCAATGTCGTATTGTGTTGTTCTACGCGACCCATCATCTCTTTGCTCAGACTCTATAGTGATAGCCAAAGCTGGACAGACAGCTTCGCAAAGCTTGCATGCGATACAACGTTCTTCACCATTTTCATAACGACGCTGAGCATGTAAACCACGAAAACGATATGATTGTGGTGTTTTTTCTTCTGGGTATTGTACTGTTATTTTCTTGGCAAACAGATATTTGCCTGTTAATTTCAGCCCTAAAACAAGTTCCCAAAGCAAAAAACTCTTAATGTAGTGTTTCAAGTTCATATGCGAAATGACACCCCTAAATCAATCAAACCACGGACCTAAATGAAGCATTACCGCTAACCCTGTTACCAACAGCCATACAATCGTAACCGGAATAAATATTTTCCAACCCAACCGCATTAATTGGTCATAGCGATAACGTGGAAATGTCGCACGAAACCACAAGAAGAAGAAAAGTAAAAATGCTGTTTTAGCTAACAACCATACAATCCCAGGAACCCAGGAAAACAGATACTCAAGGCCTGGTATACCTTGAAATGGAGATAACCACCCTCCTAAAAACATGACAGCAGTTAAAATAGCTATCAGAATCATGTTGGCATATTCAGCCAGAAAAAACAGGGCAAATGCCATTCCAGAATATTCAACATGGAAACCTGCAACAATTTCTGACTCGCCCTCAGCCACATCAAAAGGAGCGCGGTTAGTTTCTGCAACACCAGAAATAAAATAGACTAAAAACAGAGGTGCTAATGGCAACCAGAACCAGTGTATAAAACTTCCTTCCTGTGCTAACACAATCTCTTGAAGATTTAATGAACCCGCCGCCAATACAACACCCACTAAAGCAAAGCCCATAGCGATTCCATAAGAAACCATTTGAGCGCCCATTCGAACAGCACTGATCAGTGCATATTTAGAGTTAGAAGCCCAGCCAGAAATCAGAATTCCATAGACTCCAAGTGACATAATTGCTAATACATATAACAACCCCGCATTTAAATCAGCAAGTACAACGCCTTCATCAAAAGGAATAACCGCCCATGCAATTAAAGCAGGCGCTAATGTTAAAAGTGGCCCGAGCAAGAATAGATAATGATTTGAATTAGTCGGTATAATAATTTCTTTTAAAGCAAGTTTAAGGCCATCGGCAATAGGCTGTAACAAGCCTCGTGGCCCCACGCGATTAGGCCCGATACGAACCTGAATGTAACCGATTACTTTACGCTCGGCTAAAGTCAAGTATGCAACGGACAGCATAATCGGAACAACGATTACAATAATTTTTAATATGATTTGAAGTACTAACGGCACTTCATTCCATGTTGTTTGTAGCAACTCTATCATTGGCATTTACAGCTATTTGCTTTCCCGGATAAACCGGCATGGATAATGTTCAGGAATAGACAAATTTTTATATACAACACTACTCCCCCCATAAAAACTCTAATTATTACTTTCTGCAGAAATTCCTAATTCAACAGCACGTGCAGCGGCAGCTAAACCCAACCGACTATTTGACTGTATCAAAATAGAGCCATTTGCCACACGATCATCAGTGATCAACTCAAGAACAACTTCGTCATCACCTTGTTTAACTGAAACAAACTTGGTGTTCTCTAAATTTTCCTGTAACACCAAGCTCTTATTTATCCGCACAGTTTTAGTAAATTTTTCTGCTGTTGTTTCTGCAAACGAACTTGCTCTTCGAACAATATTATCAATACGACCCGATGAAACCTCAACCAAACAAGCAATACCTGATGCCTTTGTTAATGTTGGGCAACGCCACTGTAGCCTGTTATTTTTATCAATACGGCCTATTTTAGCAAACAGTTCTTTACTAACATCTTCTGAAGAAAGATATTCAAAGCCATCTATTTCAAATAGATTGCCAAGGACTCGAAGCACTTTCCAGGCAGGTCGAGCTTCACCTAAAGGAGCTACAGAACCTTTAAATGATTGACTATTTCCCTCTACATTGACAAAAGTACCTGAGGTTTCATTAAATGTTGATACAGGCAATAAAACATCTGCATATTGTTTCATCTCATCATTTATATAAGGCGTTAAAGATACAACAAAATCAGCACTCTTTAGTCCTTTCAAAGCAGAATTAGGACCAGCACAATCCAGCTCAGGCTCAATATTGAGTAACATATAAGCTTTCAACTGTGACTCAAACATATCCCGAATATTCTTACCACTTTGACCGCTTATTTCACCGTTTTCAGCTCTATGAGGAACAGCTCCAGCTAACCAGCCACCGGCACTATTTGCACCATCAGATAAGTAACCTAGTTTTACTCCACTTAACTCAGCAATCAACCCGGAAAGTGATTGTAACGTTGACCAATTCGGATAATGCGCGGCCGCACTTCCTAATATGAGTGTGCCGTTATCAGATTGCTCAAGATTTTGGGCAATCGCTCTGTGCGTCTCAGTGACATTGAGTTTGTCAATAATTTCATTAAAACCTTCGGGGATTTTTGCCCCCGTCGAATCTAATAACGCTTTTGCTATGGCAGCCAGTTCATATTCAATTTCAACTGTTGTTGCTATCAACTTTTCCGCTACTGGAAAACGAAATTCATAGTCAACCGGATTAACAAGCATCAATTTAGCGCCATTTAGAGCTGCTTTTCGTAGTCGGTGACCTGCAATCGGTTGTTCAACTCGAACATTAGAGCAAACCAGCAATGCTGCATCAATAGTTTCCAGGTCAGCAATTGATTGTCCTAACCATGGAAATATTGGAGCGATATCCTGATCACTAAAATCGAGACTTCTTAATCGATGATCAATATTTGAAGACCCCAAGCTTCTAAGTAACTTTTGAGACAAATACATCTCTTCAGTTGTAGAGTTGGGCGAAACTAATGATCCGAGCTGTGTGGCTCCATGATTTTCAATCACAGATTTCAATCCACGATGTGCGAACTCCAGAGCATGATTCCAATCCGTTTCTTGCCACTTACCGTCAATTTTAATCATTGGTTTTTGTAAGCGCTCATCACTATTCAGCCCTTCATAAGAGAAACGATCTCTATCAGAAATCCAACACTCATTAAGGTCTTCATTGTCACGAGGCAGTATACGCATAACACGGTTACGCCGCGTCTCGATTTTTATATTAGATCCAAGACAATCATGAGCTGCTATACCATCATGAGAGCTCAACTCCCATGATCGCGCACTGTACCTGAAAGGTTTTGATGTCAATGCACCAACAGGACAAATATCAATTACATTGCCAGACATTTCAGAGGTCAGTTCTTTTTCTACAAAGGTTCCAATAGTTAAGTGTTCGCCACGCCAGCTTGTCCCTAACTCACTTGTACCTGCAATCTCCTGGCTAAAACGCACACATCGAGTGCAGTGAATACAGCGAGTCATATCACTCGCAATAAGAGGGCCAATATTATTATCTTTTACAACACGCTTACCTTCACTAAACTGTGAAACATTACCGCCATAACCCACCGCAATATCTTGCAGCTCACATTCACCACCTTGATCACAAACGGGGCAATCTAATGGGTGGTTAATTAACAAAAACTCCATGACACCTTGCTGGGCAGATATCGCTTTATCCGAACGAGTATAAACTGTCATTCCATCAGTCACTGGAGTTGAACATGCAGGAAGTGGCTTACCTGCTTTTTCAACTTCTACTAGACACATTCTGCAACTGGCTGCAATAGAGAGCTTTTTGTGGTAACAAAACCGTGGAATATTAATTCCAGCTTCATCCGCAGCCTCGATGAGCATGACCCCATCTTCCGCATGGATCGTTTTTCCGTCTATTTCGATCGTTACCATACTTGAGTTCCGAATAACCGCAATATTATTAACTATAAAAACCTAGTGATTACCAACCATGCAACGCTTGTGCTTGATGTGGTATTCAAACTCTTCACGATAATGTTTAATAAAACTTGTAACAGGCATCGCTGCTGCATCACCTAAAGCACAAATAGTGCGCCCTTCAATTTTATGAGCAACGTCAACCAGTCGATCCAGATCTTCCGGGCGACCTTCACCGTGCTCAATTCGATGCACCATACGCGCCAACCAGCCGGTACCTTCACGACAAGGCGTACATTGCCCACAAGACTCTTCAAAATAAAAGTGAGCGATGCGAGCTAAAACCTTGACCATACACGTTGTTTCATCCATTACAATGACTGACCCAGCGCCTAACATTGAACCTGCTTTGGCAATACCATCATAATCCATAGTCACACCCATCATGACATCACCAGGAAGAACAGGTGTTGACGAGCCACCAGGGATTACAGCCTTTAAAGTATGGCCATCACGTATTCCACCCGCTATTTCCAGTAACTCTGAAAATGGTGTGCCCATGGAGACTTCATAATTTCCGGGTTTATTAACATGGCCAGAGACTGAAAAAATTTTGGTTCCACCATTATTAGGCTTACCAAGTTCCAAAAACCACTGCCCGCCTTTAGCAAGAATCATAGGAACTGAACATAACGTTTCAGTATTGTTTATTGTTGTCGGCCTTCCATAAAGGCCGTAACTTGCTGGAAACGGGGGCTTAAAACGTGGTTGACCTTTTTTGCCTTCAATCGACTCAATCAGTGCAGTCTCTTCACCACATACATAGGCTCCAGCACCCAAGTGTGTATGAATATCGAAATCCATCCCTTTACCCAGAATGTTTTTACCGATATAGCCTGCTGAACGTGCCTCTTTCAGCGCGTTTTCAAAACGTTCAAAGGGTTCCCAAAACTCACCTCGAATATAGTTATAGCCTGCATTTGCACCCATTGTATAAGCAGCAATGGCCATTCCTTCTATGAGTTGATGAGGGTTATAACGCAATATATCGCGATCTTTAAATGTACCTGGCTCACCTTCATCTGAGTTACAAACAATATATTTGTCACCCGCAATACCACGAGGCATAAAGCTCCACTTCAAACCCGTTGGGAAACCTGCCCCACCTCGACCACGCAGAGCGGATGTTTTTAATTCATTAATGATCTCTTCAGGAGATGTATTCTCTCGAACTATTTGTTCCCATACCTCATAGCCACCGTTTTCCTTATATGTCTCGATCGACCATGGTTTATCAAGATGGAGTGTTCTGAAACAGACTTCGTTAGCCATAATTACTTTAATCCACCTAGTATTTTATCTACTTTTTCAGGCGTAAGATTTTCATAATACTCACGTTCAATCTGGAACATCGGTGCACCAGCACAAGCTCCAAGGCACTCAACCTCTTTTAAAGTAAACTTCCCATCTTCTGTGGTTTCACCTAACTTGATACCCAGCCTGTTTTGCAGGTGAGATACAATTTGATCTGAACCACACAACATACAAGAGACATTAGTACAGACACAGATTTTATGCTTGCCAACAGGCTTTAATTCATACATGGAGTAAAAAGTTGCAACTTCATATACTGCAACAGTCTCCATTTCCAGATATTTGGCGACAGCGTCCATGAGCTCCGTTGTCAAACTACCCTCATGAGCTTCTTGAACAATTCTTAAGGCTGGCATCACTGCAGACTGTTTTTGATCTTGTGGATATTTGGCAATCCATTCATCAATTGCCCGCATAGTCTCTTTTGAAAAAATAGACATCAACGATCCACCTCACCAAATACAATATCCTGAGTACCAATAATCGCGACAACATCTGCCAGCATATGGCCTCGACACATTTCATCCAAGCCAGCTATATGAGCAAAACCTGGCGCCCGAATTTTCATTCTATAGGGTTTGTTTGCACCATCTGAAACAAGATAGATACCAAACTCACCTTTAGGATGCTCAACAGCGGCATAAGCCTCACCTTCTGGCAAACAAAAGCCTTCGGTAAAAAGCTTAAAGTGATGAATCAATGATTCCATATCACCTTTCATATCAGTTCTTTTAGGTGGAGCAACCTTATGATTATCTGTTAAAACAGGCCCTGGGTTAGCACGCAACCAATCAATACACTGCTGCATGATACGATTTGACTGTCGCATCTCTTCAACGCGCACTAAATAACGATCATAACTATCACCCGTTACACCCACCGGAATATCAAAATCAAGTTGATCATAGACCGCATAAGGTTGCTTTTTACGCAAATCCCACTCAACACCAGAACCACGCAACATTGGCCCTGTAAAACCCATTTGCAAAGCGCGTTCAGGCGAAACAATACCGATATCTACGGTTCGCTGTTTCCAGATACGATTATCCGTTAACAGGGTTTCGTATTCATCTACATGAGTTGGAAAGCGCTTAACAAAATCTTCGATAAAATCAAGCAGTGACCCTTGGCGATTTTTATTTTTCTTGGCAACTTCTTTTTCATTATGCCATTTTGAAGCCTCATACAGAGGCATACTGTTAGGCAAATCTCGCGCAACACCGCCAGGACGATAATAAGCTGCATGCAACCTCGAGCCGCTGACAGCTTCGTAACAATCCATCAAATCTTCACGCTCACGAAAGGCATATAAAAATATAGTCATCGCTCCAATATCAAGAGCATGCGCACCAAGCCAAAGTAGATGGTTTAATAAGCGAGTAATTTCATCAAACAACACTCTAATATAGAGCGCTCTAGTGGGCGGTGTAATACCCAAAACTTTTTCCATCGCGATGACATAAGCATGCTCATTGCTCATGGGTGATACATAATCCAAGCGATCCATATAACCTAAACTTTGATTGTATGGTTTGCTTTCAGCAAGTTTTTCTGTACCACGATGAAGTAAGCCGATATGAGGGTCCGCACGCTCTATCGTTTCGCCATCCAACTCTAATACCAAGCGAAGAACCCCATGCGCGGATGGATGTTGCGGCCCAAAATTAAGCGTATAATTCTGTATTTCTGCCATAATCAAGCGCTCCCTTTTGCTGCAAAGCGATGATCATTTCTAATGACACGTGGCGCATTAATCCGAGGCTCAATACTTACCGGCTCATAAACAACACGTTTTTTATCTGAGTCATAACGCATTTCCACATAACCTTCTAATGGAAAATCTTTACGAAATGGGTGACCAATAAAACCATAATCAGTCAATAGTCGCCTTAAATCTGGATGCCCTTCAAACAGAATTCCGAACAGATCGAATGCTTCCCGTTCAAACCAGTTTGCAGAGCTCCAAAGTTCAACAACGGACGCAACTCTTAACGTCTCTTCATCAACAAAAGTTCGCACTCGAAGTCGCTGGTTATTCTTTACAGAGAGCAAGTGATAAACCACAGCAAAGCGTCCACCTTTCGATGTAAAACGATTCGCTTGCCCATTTTTATATTCAGAATAATCAACCCCGCAAAGATCAATTAGCATATCAAATTCAAAGTCAGGTTCATCACGAAGACTTTGGCATACATCAACAAGCTCATTCGGAGCGATCTCAATAGTGACCTCGCCCATCGCATACTGACTCCATAGCAACGTATCTCCGAAACGTAGCTGCAGGCGTTCAACAAGTGTTTGCTTTGAATTTTCCATAGATTCTTAACGAGCTATTGTGTTGGTTCGTTTAATTTTATTTTGTAACTGAATAATGCCATATAAAAGCGCTTCCGCTGTTGGTGGACAGCCTGGAATATAAATATCTACAGGTACAATTCGATCACAGCCTCGGACAACGGCATATGAGTAATGGTAATAACCACCACCATTAGCGCATGATCCCATAGAAATCACCCAACGTGGCTCAGCCATTTGGTCATACACTTTTCTTAACGCAGGCGCCATTTTATTAACCAGCGTACCCGCAACAATCATCACATCAGACTGACGAGGACTCGGCCGAAAAACAACGCCAAAACGATCTAAATCATAACGAGAAGCACCCGCTTGCATCATTTCAACAGCACAACATGCCAAACCAAAAGTCATAGGCCACAACGACCCCGTGCGTGCCCAGTTAATTAAAGCATCAGCACTTGTTGTGACAACACTCTCTTTCAGAATGCCTTCTATTCCCACTCTAGCGCCCCTTTTTTCCACTCATAAATAAAACCAATAACAAGGAGGGTTAAAAACATCACCATTGCCCAAAAGCCAAACCAGCCAATATCTTGCAAAACAGCCGCCCAGGGGAACAGAAAAGTAATTTCAAGATCAAAGAGAATAAAGAGAATTGCGACCAGATAATAACGAATGTCGAATTTCATACGGGAATCTTCGAAAGGCTCGAATCCGCACTCATAAATAGAAAGTTTTTCACTATCAGGTTTATTTGGCCCCAGCATAAACCCCATAATCAAGGGGCCTAATCCAAACACCACACCCAACACAATAAAAAGTAAAACAGGCAGGTAATTTTCCAACATATCCAGCTACTATCCCCCAAAAATCCGACGATGGTTAAAGTAAATTTCCCGCTGTACCTAGCAGAAAATATAAATCTTTACAAAAACCAATCTGGTTATTATCGCTTATAAATATGAATGCAGGCTGCACTCCAACTCTCTCCAAGCATGCACACCAACAGAACAAAAAAACATTATTATAATTTTATAACTTAACTTATGGTGCCGACGGCCGGAGTCGAACCGGCACAGCTCTCGCTACCACCCCCTCAAGATGGCGTGTCTACCAATTTCACCACGTCGGCAATAGTTCAACAACACATATTATTGAGGTTATTTTTCTTCCGCGATAGCAGGCACATCACCTGAGCCAGGCAATGACTCAACATTCATCCCAAGATCTGGTTTATCTATTATTGCAGCTGGCGCTTCGATATTTAAAGAGTCAGTCACACTACTCTGCTTCATTCCTTGATGACTGAAATAAGCAAGCGTCAAACTGGTAATAAAAAATGTCGCACCCATTATTGCTGTAACTCTTGTTAAAAATGAGCCAGCCCCTTGACTACCAAATACCGTTTGCGAAGCACCTGCACCAAAAGAAGCCCCCATATCAGCCCCTTTACCGTGCTGGATTAAAACCATCACAATCAAACTTATTGCTAATAATGTATGAAAAACCAATAGTGCAGTATGCATCAATAAACCTTACTTACAACAAACAAAACAGCATCATCTTTATGATGCACGACAAATACCTAAGAACTCATCAACAACCAGTGAAGCGCCTCCCACTAAACCACCGTCAATATCTGACTTGGAAAACAACTCAGCAGCATTTCCAGCTTTAACACTTCCTCCGTAAAGGATTCGTGTTTTTTCTGCTACACCTGCATCTTTATTGGCAACACGCTGACGTATAAAAGCATGAACATCCTGAGCTTGTTCAGGCGATGCTGTTTTCCCCGTACCAATCGCCCAAACAGGCTCATAGGCAATCACGGAATCCGCTAATGCTGCCACACCACCTTCCATATTCAAAATCGCATCCAATTGGCGAGCAACGACAACCTCAGTTTGACCCGACTCACGCTCTTCAAGCAATTCACCAACACACAAAATCGGTTTTAAGCCAGAATCATATGCAGTCTTAAATTTTTGTGCGACCAGCGCATCAGTTTCACCATAAAGTGCACGGCGCTCAGAGTGACCAACAATGACATATTTACAGCCATACTCTAACAGCATACTCGCCGCTATTTCACCCGTAAATGCACCTTGTTCAGCATGACCACATAAATTTTGACCACCCAACACAAGATTTGAAGACTCTAACTGCGCTTTTACATCTGAAATATAGATGGATGGCGGACACACAACAACCTCAGCATCAACACCTGAATTCAAGCCAGCCTTCAAACCGCTAAGCAGCGACAAAATACTTTCCTTGGAACCGTTCATCTTCCAGTTACCAGCAACCAGCGGTTGGCGCATAATCAGCAATTCCTAATTTAAGTAGTTCTTCAAAATCTGAACGGAAGCTTAACGGTTGAAAAATAATAAATCAATAACTTCTTTAAAATCATCTAAAACCGCATTCCCTTACTATTTATTACGTTATTAATAACTTTCAACTCAAGTTACAATAACGACTCTAAAAGATTTAAGAGCATTCACTGGGAACGCCTCATGAGTATTAATGATTTATTTTCAAACATAGAATTTTTGGGCAGTGACAGTATATGGGTGACACAAATTTTTGCAGTCATATTCATCACCCTACTTATAGATTTTATTCAAAAGAGAGTTTTAAAACGCCTGCATAAACGCCTCCTCAAAACAGCCACTCTTTGGGACGAAGCTTTGATTGAGGCCATTCGCAAGCCGTTATCACTGCTTATTTGGGTGGTAGGCATCACATTAGCCGCTGATATCACAGGCCAAAATTCGGAAGCTGCAATTTTTGACATTGTAAGCACAATCCGTGCTATCGGTGTTATTTTTGCCATCATATGGTTTGCATTACGACTTGTTAACTGTACTCAAAAAAACCTTATCGCATCGCGCAAAAATAGTGCTAAACCTATTGACCATACAACAGCCGATGCAATCAGCAAATTACTTAAAATTTCCATTATTATCACAGGCTTACTTATTACGTTACAAACGTTGGGGTTTAGTATTTCAGGCCTTTTGGCTTTTGGTGGCGTTGGAGGCATCGCCATTGGTTTTGCTGCCAAAGATTTATTGGCCAACTTCTTTGGTGGTGTCATGATTTATCTGGATCGACCCTTTACCGTGGGTGACTGGATTCGCTCTCCTGACAGAGAAATAGAAGGTACCGTTGAAGAAATTGGCTGGCGATTAACACGCATTCGTACTTTTGATAAACGCCCTTTATATATTCCAAACAGTGTCTTTTCGACAGTTTCTGTTGAAAACCCATCCCGCATGACAAATCGCCGTATAAAAGAGACAATAGGCATCCGTTACGCAGATGCAAACAAAATGAATAGCATTATTAGTGCAGTCAAAGAGATGCTAAAAAACCACCCTGAAATTGACCAAAAACAAACTCTTATTGTTAATTTCAACAGTTTTGCCCCGTCGTCCCTAGATTTTTTCATCTACACTTTTACACGCACAACAGATTGGATAAAATTTCATGAAATCAAACAGGATGTACTGTTAAAAATTTGCGATATTATCGAAAGCCATGGCGGTGAAATTGCATTCCCCACCACCACTATCCACCTCCCTGCTTCAGTTGATTTACCAAAAAACGAGCAGGGTGCAGACAGTTAAGCAAGTCGCGTGAAATTGGTTGCGGCTCACCCTCAAGGTAAGCTGCAATAATTTCAGAACTTAATGCACATGAAACCAGACCACGGGAACCGTGAGCGACATTAACGAACAATCCAGACTGATATTTTGCAAGCGCATAGGTATCAGGCCGCCTGCCATGCCTCAGGCCTTCATAATGCGTTCTAAACCAGCTTTCATCCGCCAAAGGTCCGACAAGCGGTAAATGATCCTGACTGGTTGCCCTGAACGCAACACGCCCAACATCTAACAAAACATCATCAGACTGAACAGCAGGCAATTGGCTATATAGTGCACTCAACATTTGATTGCTCTCTGATTTTTTCAGGGCTTTGGATTGATCTGAACGATGATAGCTCGCCCCCACCACATGATATTTTTTGTATGCAGGCGTAATATAGCCGTCATAACAGACTGGCATATTCAGAGCGGCACTCACAGAGTTTTCAGGCAAATAAGTTAACTGACCTCGCACCCTTGATACTGGCAACCCAGCACCTTGCTTTAAATGAGTCACCTCATAACCATTGGCCAACACAACAACTGGAGCCTCAGCTATAACTTCACCTAATTCGTCCCGAACAGACCATATTTCATTATTTTGTTCAATCGTAATGGCCGTTTTATGAAAGCAGCGCTGAATTAACTCTGGTTCTAAATTCACCAAAATACGACATAACCCTGCTGGGTTTAGACTCCCACCGAGTGGATAAAACAGACCTCCTGATTGGACAGATAGCCCACACAAGTCACTCGCTTGCTCTGAACTTACAATTTGAAGCAGTGAATGCGGTAAATTTAACTCAGAAAAACGCCGAGCTTTTTTTGAATCGAATAGCTGCAATACACCAGAATCGTTCCAAACCAACTCTGAATACTGGCACTTCAACTCTGAAAGCCATCGAACTGCATACAAAAAAGCAGTTAAATAGAGGTGACTTGCGGAATCAGCAGTGACACCCAAGCGAGGCATCACGACACCCAACAGATTTCCCGATGCCTCTTGAGCCACATCGGAGTGGCGCTCAATCAATGTGACAGCCCAACCCCTTCGAGCCAGTGCATGAGCTGTTGTTACTCCCGCAAGCCCTGCTCCAATCACCGCGACGGATCGAGAGTGCTCATTGATTTTATCAGGAAGCGCAAACCAAGGCGTTTGATCGCTACGATTAGCTTTACCAACAAAAATCCCACACAGCATCTCTCGTTTACGCCCAAAACCGGTGACTTTGGAAACTTCAAAACCTGATTCGATTAAACCCCGCCTCACCGCACCGACGGCTGTAAATGTACTAAAAGTAGCTTCTGCATAACTTAATCGAGCAATCTGCTCAAATAATTCATACGACCACATACCATCGTTTTTACTCGGCGCAAAACCATCCAGAAACCAGGCATCCACCTTTGCTTCCAGATTTTGATACATATCAACGGCATCACCTAACATCAAAGTCAGCGTGACACGCCCCTGCAAAAATTCCAAACGATGATAACCAGAAACAAGCTCAGGATAAGCATTCAACAACAACTCAGAATATCGCGCTAATTCAGGCCATAAACAGAGTACTTGTTGCAAATCAGATTTAAGTAACGGAAATTTTTCAACTGAAATGAAATTCAGGTGTGCATTGGGTGGTGCAGTTTCATGCCAACGCTTTAAAGCCACAAGAAAATTCAGACCCGTACCAAAGCCTGTTTCAGCAATAGTAAAAGCTGTAGAGTCTAACCAACGATCGGGTAACTGATTATGCTTTAGAAAAACATAATCAGTTTCATCAAGCCCACTTTCACTGGAAAAGTAGATGTCACCAAATGAATCACTATAAGGCGCTCCGTCTCGCCAACTGATCTTCGCAGGTGTAACAGAAAAATTTCTAGCGCTGCACACCTACAACGCCACTTTTATCGAAAGGTACTTTTACATTTTTCAGCATCGGCAGTGCTGTATCCAGATTCATATCACCCGTGAACTGATAATTCAAACCTTCGCCCTTCATCAAGGCACTGTAAAGTGCGCTGCCCATCTCTAGAAAATTTAATTTCAAAGGAATGTTAATTTGAGTTTCACCTTTTTCAGCCAATTTAATGGTCTCCTCCAGCGCACTTTCAGCCCACTGTGAGCCATTAATTGAAAGATTATAAGCCAACTGACTCACATCAATACCAAAAGAGTTTGGGTTTTTAATATTGGCGTTAATAACAACCTCAGCACCACTCAACCCCATTTTTTTAACATTAATTCCACCCAAAGAGACTTCAGGAATTTTAGGCACAGGAAACTCACCTTTTTGAGTCGATGGAAACTTTTTAACACCGATCACAGGCAAATCAACAAGCGCTGTTGTTTGCAACTCATAATTCAACGTATCTTGATTCAGCACACCTTGATAGAGCTTTTTAAGGTCAGCGAAATTGAGTGAAATAGGTACTGTGACGGTACTGACACCTTGCGCATCAATTTTGAATTGATCCCGTTTTTCACCTGCCAATAGCTGCTTGCCATCAAAAAGCAACGCATAATCAAACCCTGCCAGATTAATTGGAATGGGGTTTGGGTTATCAACATTTAACGTCAATGCCAAACCTGCATTTTCCATCGTCAAGTCTGTGATTTTCATGCCTCCTAAAGTCACACTCGGGTTTTTAATCCCAGCCGCATCTTTAACAGCATTCAGTGATGCACAGCTTGTTGCCAACGAAATTATGAAAAAACATAACAGTAATTTGAAGATTTTTAAATATTGATCTTTCATAGAATTTTTCCTGATTATTAACACAACTACCCAACTAAAAAAACAGACAAGCCCTGAAGCTCCTTACTCCATTGGCTTTCTATACAGAGTGGTTTTTAAATAATCCTCTGATGCATAAGAGCTACCTGCGACAGGCAATAGCTCTGTATGCAAAATGCCACCACTTTCAAATAGTCTGGCTTGTTGTTCGCGGCTCGCTAACCGAGAAGTAGTGCCGATTCTGACATAGACATCTTCTCTGCCCTTACCCCTGACAACATAAGGTTTGCTTGTGCCTTGAGAGAAAGAAATGACTGCAACACAGATACCTTCTTCAATCTTCACCTCTTCATAAAAAGGCAATAGCATCGGATGAACCTTGGCTGAAAACACTCCATCCATTATCCACTCTTCCAGGTTGTCCCTTTGTATACCTGTAATCGAACCTTCATCTTCCACGCCCAATAACAACATACCGCCTTTAAGATTAGCCATAGCAACAACTTCTTTAGCAATCTGCTCAGAGGGCACATCATCACGTTTAAACTCAACGCCGGAGTTTTCACCATTAGCAATAATCTCTAACAGCTCCGACTTAAGCATAAAACGCCCTTTCGCTATGAGTATTAATCAAAGGCTTAAATTTCATTATCAACTTCTAATATTTAATCTGGGTGAATTGCTCTACGTGCCGCTTTCAGCACTCAATTTTCTGTTAATGATAATCGACTATTGCAAAAGGAGATAGGGGCGATATCGACCCTCGTCATCGAAAAAATCTCTTGCCCACCATTACCGCGCAACATGATACACCATGCAACCATGTGCATTGGGGTAACCTGACTGTCGAAACGACCCGCCGCCAAATCCCACAATCACTATCGGTGATGAATGGCTATCCGCGACAGAATCGCTGGTCTTGGTAGTACCCAGCATAGTAGTCCCCCAACAGACTAATTTGTTAATTAATCCTGAGCATCCTGATTATACCAACTTGGCAAAATCTGTCATCATTGATCCTTTTATATTCGATGCACGTTTATCCTGATAATTTTACATTTTGCATGAATCGCCAAACTCTAACATCACCTAAAAAACCTCCGTTCTCCGACAGACAAATCAATGATTTCATCACTTTCTATTTTACCATGACAGCGGATGGCGCAAGCTTATCTGCCCTACGCGCTGGTGTCCCTGTAACGTCGAGAAGCCGCTTGAAGTCGATCCAAATCACCTTTTACCTCGTTAAGCAGTTGATCCCAGTTATCAGGTGGATGGCCACTATTGAGCATTTTTTCAAAAACTCGATAAGCATCAGATTTACTGCCATAAGATCTTTTGTTTTTCTCGTCGTTTACCCAAGCAAAAATGATGGTTTTTGACTCGGAATGAAAGCGAAAAAACAAGCGGTATTGCTGAAAGAATTTAGCTCTAAACCAGTGTTTGTGACTTTCTCCAAGCGTTGAACCTTGGCGATACTCAGGAGACGTTGGGTCTTTTGGAATAATTTCAAAGGCTAATTTGGAAATGGCAGCCAAACGCTTGGTTGCATTTTTTTTGAGATAGTTAATGGGATCTTTGCTTTTTAATTTTTCAACTTTATTGATTAGCGTTGCTATTTCATCAAGAAACAATGAGTGAGCGAAGATCGTCCACCCATTAATTACAATTGATGCTTGTTCTGGCAAAACTATTCATCCTCATCATTGAGAGGAGCATCAAGGTCGATTTCGACCTCTGCAACCAAGCTCTGAATGTGAGCAATCAGCTCGGGGCTCATGGCTTGCACATGTTGCGGATTTTGTTTGATATTGTTAGCTAGAAAGCCCAGAAAGCTGCCTAGAACTGGATCTGCTTCATCCATATCTGCTCGAGATAAAAGAACATTGCCATCGGGTTTAATGGTGTAGCGAATTTTCTCACGCTTGTTCAGGCGTAGAGCTTTACGCACCACGGCAGGCACAGTGGTTTGGTACCGATCAGTCAGAGTTGATTCAGTTATTAATAATGAGTTTTCCATATTAAACCTCCAGCACAATAAAGGGAGTTGGCACTTGTTTTAAATAGTAATGCGATTGCATTACTGTGTCAACTCTCTAAATCAACGTCGCCTAACAGTCGCCATAGTGCAGCAAGGTATTACTTGATGGCATCTGTAACGATAAAAGATATTCTAAGCATTGGATGCTCAGCTCTAACCGTAGTGCGTCCACATTCGAATAACTTTAACAACATGCTCTTCTTCATAAACTTGATAGACCAATCGATGTTGAATATTTATTCTGCGTGAATATGCACCAGACAAATCTCCAACTAATTTTTCATAAGGAGGTGGTTTTTTATATGGATTCTCTTCTAATAACTCCAGCAACGATTTAACCTTCTGTTTCAACCCAGATGCTGCAATTTTATTGGCATCTTTTTTTGCCTGTTTTGTATACACTAACTCCCAGTTCACCAATCAAGCTCCTTAGAGCATTCTGATATATTTTGAGCCATGCCTTCTTTAATTGAATCCCTCATTCCAGCTAATGACAACAAATGTAACGTTTCAGCAATTGCATTCCAATCATCCTCGGAAACAAGAACAGCATTACCTCTTTTTCCTGTAATTATAATGGGTTGGTGAGTGTCTGCAGCCTCATCAATAAGGCTATAAAGCCTAGAACGAGCTTCTGTTGCATTCAGTATAGTCATAATAAATTCCTCCTTGATTTAGCGTACGATAAAACGTACGGAATATCAATTCCTATTTTAAACGTCATGCTCATTGGCGGGCTAAATAGAGTAGAGAGCGCAATAGATGTCGACAGATGGATTTGGCTTGCAACATATTTTTTACCTTTTCATGAACGATAAAAATAGAGTAAAACATCATATGAATTATTATCTTCTGAAGACCAAGTAGATATGGCTGCTCATACAGAAAAAACCATGAACTCAGTGAGAAAATCGCTCACATAGAGCGAATATTTTATTTTACTCTGACCCCGATTTTTTATATTGAACCTCCAGCATAGTAAAGGGAGTTGGCACTTATTTAAGTGGTAATGCGATTGCATTACCATGTCAATTCCAAATCATAATTAATACAGGCATCAATCGTAAAGATATTGATTTTACCCCGCCAATGGTATGGCATTACTCCTCAAAAAATCCTCGTACTACTGAAAAATAGTTGTCGTGCAACATTGACACATATACTCGTGTGACGTACTGCTTCAATATAAACGTACGTCAAGAGGTTCGAGCTATGCAAACAAAATTAACACTTCTGATAATAAAATCCTGTAGCAATCTATCTGTTTTTATATTGACCTTGAATACCGAAAGATTTTCACCTTCGAGTTTTTCAAAATAAGCTTTTGCCTTCGCTTTATCAACGCCACTTTTCAAATCATCAAAGCGGCCAAACTCATTAATGTTGGTTGCTGTCACCCCAGTATTCATCAGCTTGTTTAATTTTTTATTGAACTCGGTTTCATCCAAACCAAACTGTTGAGCAATATCTGTAATTTGCGCATTGTTAGCGTAAGACTGATATTCAGTGATGTACTCTCTAAAGGTTTTTCCTGCCTCTAGTGTTACTTCACCGCGTTGCACATCATTGAGGAATATATTGGCGTACTTTTGCTCTTCCTGTGTGAGTGTGGCAAACGATTTATGCAGCTCATCTATATCTTTTTGGATTTGCTCAAGATCAACGCCTGCTTGAGTGAGTGTTTTAAGGTATTTCTCAAAGCGGCTATTCATATAATCCGCATCAATCACCCCCGTGTCGATTTCGGTGATATAACCATCAATCTCAAACGGCACATCATCATCTCCACTGCCGTCACTGTTGCCATCACCACTTGATAACTCTTTGTAACGTAACACCAGCGTTAAATAGGTTTTTTCATCAAGGTCAAGTGTTATCTCTGATTTGGTTTTGCCTTTTCCAAAGGTATAAGTGGACTCCTTCCAAGTAAACCCTTGAATTTTAGCCGCTTCTAAATGTTCATTAAACGCTTTAAACAGTTTGGCAAATTGCCCGCACACCGCTATGTCACCGGGAAGCTTTTCAAAGTTACTAACTCCCGCATTATCAAATAACTCAGCGATGTCAGCATAAATGACATTTAACCATTTTAAATTACTCTCAAGTTTTTCAACAAAAAGCCCAATGTCTTTATCGCCAGAATAGAGCTTAACCGCCGCGTTGATATTGCGTTCCATCGTGTGTGGTTTTCGATAGTAGCGTATGGTGCCAAAGGGTTTTTCGTTCTCGTTGTAGAGGCGATTGGTACGTGAAAAGGCTTGAATAATGTTTTCATATCTTAGCAACTTGTCCAGATACAAGGTATTGAGCCACTTAGAATCAAAACCGGTGAGCATTTGATCGACCACAATCAATAGGTCAATCTGCTGTTCGGGCATGGTACCAACTCTTACATACGGTTTTTTGTGGGCGAGCCTTGCGGCAATGTCTTTTTTAAATTTGCCGTGAGTTGCCAGTGTAAAGTCTTGTTCATAGCGTTTGTTGTAGTCCTCCATGATTTCCACCAAGCCCTCTTGTTTAAACAACACACCGCCGCCATTATCAATGTTCGGGTCAAACAATGCGGTGATTTTTAACTCAGGCTTTGCCTCTTTTAACAAACGATAATAGTTTATAGCTTCTGGGATACTATGCGTGGCAAAAATCGCATGAAATTGACTGTCTTGGCTCAGCGTAACCCAGTTTTCAACAATGTCTTCAACCACCTTGATTTGATGTTCCTCACGGCTGTATTGTGATGCTGGCAACTCATCTTCAATGCCTTTGATGTAGTTGCCTTTATCATCCGTACGCCCCTTCATGCCAACCTTGGTTTTATTCATATAGCGGTTATAAATCGCTTTTTTATCGGGGTTAGCTAAGGCTTCGCTTGGTGTATTTGCCTTGGCTTTTTGCAGTGCCACTGCTTGGCGTAAATCACTGTCTTTATAGGTCAGCACTTTATACGGGTCAAAGCCCAAGACATTTTTATCGCGAATACCATCGGCGATGCTGTAACGATGCAGTTCATTGCCAAACACCGATGAGGTGGTGTTGTGTTTTTTCTGGTTCTCTTCATGAATCGGTGTGCCAGTAAAGCCAAAAAAGATCGCCGAGGGAAAGGTTTTTTTAATGGTAATCAGCATATCGCCAAAGGTAGAGCGATGGGCTTCGTCGATGATAAACACTATCCGTTTGGCGTTTATCTGCTCAATGTCATGGCTTTGTAAACTCACGCCTTCGTCATTGGCATCTTCATTAATATTACTCATTTTTTGAATCGAGGTGACAATCAAGGTATTAGCAGGGTCAGTACTTTTTAGTTTGCTAATCAACACCCCCGTATTTTCCGTGGCCTGCACCTCTTCGCTGTCACTGGCAAAGCCTTGATACTCGCGTAAAGATTGCACCCCCAGCTCAATTCTATCCATTAAAAAAATCACCTTATCGGCATCTTTAGAATGGCTAATCAATTGCGCTGATTTAAAACTGGTCATGGTTTTACCAGACCCCGTGGTATGCCACACATACCCGCCCAAACGGTCTTTATCTGCCCAGTTGGTTTTTGCAACCTTATCTGAGATGGCATTGGCAGCATAATACTGGTAACTGCGCATCACTTTAAGCACACCGTCCGAGCCATCGGCCACCGTATAAAAACCAATAAGCTGATGCGCCATGGGGATAGACAACAAGCTCGCGGCAATGCCTTTCCAGTGGTTAATCGGCTCGTTATTAAAGTCTGCCCATTTAAAATAAAAATCTTTATTAAACTTGCCGTCCACTCCGGGGTTGGCAAAGTAGCGGGTCTCGTTGGGTTCCATCGCCACAAATATCTGCACCAATGAAAACAGCCCACTAAAAACACCCTCTGCAGAATATTTTTCTATTTGATGATATGCCTGACTCACTGGCACACCGCTACGCTTTAGCTCAATGTGAATAACGGGCATGCCGTTAATCAGCAACAGCACATCGCCACGGCGGTTGTTTAAGATGTTTGATTTTTTTGCAAACTGCGGTTGCTGCACAATTTGGTAACGGCTTTGCCCTGCGGCAATCTCTTGACGGTCGTAGATTTTAAGGCTGACTTCTTTGCCTAAGTGCAAAGCATCGTCTGGGTTATCGCGGGTAATGGCAACGGTTTTACCGTTAATAAAGCCATTGAGTTTCAGCGGGGTTTTTAAATCGCGTATCTGCTCAATAATCTGTTGCATTTCGCTGTGGGTCAGCAGCACATCGTTTAAGCGGTCAATATCTCGGTTGTTTTCAAACAGAATGGTCGCCCAGTTGCCCAGCAAGTCAGCTTCTGTAGAGTTTTTTAGCACCTCACTCTCCCAACCTTTGTTTTTTAGCTCATTGATAAGGGCGGTTTCAAAGGCGGCTTCGGTTTTGAATGTCATTGCTTTGCCTTCACGATTTGCCTTCCATGTCTTCGGTTTTATAAAGGGTATAGCCTTCATAGTAATAGCTGGCATCAATGCCTTTCATGTAAATGGCACTGTCATAAATTTTGTTTGTTAAGGCTTGTTTGAGTAACACTTTAATTTCCACATCTTTAACAGGACTGCGCTCCATTGCCAGTAAGTAGTCATTTTTATCAACACGGCTCCAGTCAACCACTTGTTGCAGTTCGTGTTTTAAGATGAGATCCAGCCAAATTCGTGTACTGCGCCCATTACCTTCTCGAAAGGGATGGGCAATGTTCATCTCACCATATTTTTCAATAATTTCATCAAAGCTTGATTGTGGCATGGTTTCTATGTTGTCTAGAGCCGCCTTTAGGTACATAACGGGGGCAAATCTGAAATTGCCTTTTGCTATATTTACAGTGCGACATTTGCCTGCAAAGTCATCAATATCACTAAAAAGAAACTGGTGAATATCGGCCAATGCCTGAAAGCTGCCTGCTTTGAGCTTGCCTAAAAAACCGCTACTAAACAGTTGATGCGCTTTGGCTTTGCTGAGCCTTTCTTCAACTCTTGCCAGCTCTACCGCATCGGTGATGTTTAGCTTATTTTCTAAGGTCATGAGTGCATTTCCTCTGTGTTAGACAAACATCTTAGCCAAGCAGGCTTGTTTGATCTGTTTGAGTTTTTTTAGTTGGCTTTGGTGCTGGCTTAGTAGGGTGTCTAGGTTTTTGAAGAGGTTGCCGATTTTGGTTTGTTCGGACTTGCTAGGCATGAGAATCTTAAGATCTGTGAGCATATCAAGAACAATATATGGGATATTGCCAGCTCTAACTTCTTGATTAATCTTAATAGGGAGGACATTTCCAACCATAAAATATATAAAAATCCGATTTGCTACAAACTTCGTTAATACATAAGTACGTTGGTAAGCATTAAACTTCCCATTTGCTAAATGCATATAACCAACAGTTGCCCCATTACCTGCAATTGTAATCGCAGGACCTTCAAATGCTGGGTAATCTATCCTGTATTTTTGAACCCCTGATGTATAAAAATCATACTTACCATCCTTGTTCATGGCATTAGCATCCAATTTCCCTGTAGTAATTTCACAAACCTCCCCCAACCCCCGCTCTTCCCACGCCCCACTAAAGCCCTTAAAACGAATTTCAGGTTCGTCTTTGCCCTGTTTGGGAAACATTTTTTCGAGCAGGGATTTTTTAAGGTTTAACAGCTTGTCATGCTTTTGCTGATGCTGGGAAATAAGGGTATCGAGCTGTTGGAAATAGTTGCCGATTTTGGTTTGTTCGGTTGCTTTGGGAGGGATTGATATTCCAAGTTCTTGCTGTTCAGTAATTCCAATGTAAGCTCTTGTTCCACCACCAGACACCTCTTTGAGAGTATATTGAAAACTGCCCGTAACAAAAGAAGTAGCTAGAAACTTATGATCAAGTACTTTATTTTTTAAGACTCGATAATAAGTTACTTGTGGGGTAAGCATTAAATAAGAAAATTTATTTTTTAACACAATAGCAACCTCACCCACAGTCCCTTTATGTGTCAATAAAACATCCCCTTCCTTTGCAAAACCTTTTTGTAAAGAGTCGGCTTGCTCTTTACTTATATGCGAGCAATTATAAAGTTCTATCTTTCCTTCTTTTATGTTATTAGCCATAATAAATGGAATGCCAAAATCTACAAAATCTGTTGATTTTGGGTGGATATTACCGTGATTACCATCTTTAGGCGGTAGTAATATTTCATCTTTTATCAATTTTTCAATTGTTTGAAACTCCCACGCCCCATTAAACCCCTTAAATCGAATTTCAGGTATGTTATTTTCAACACTCATCTTTAGTTACCCTGCAAAAAGGTTTTAAATTCAGCCAGTGCCTGCTTATCAAAGGCGTTACCCTCTAGCTCGTCAATCAAGCCTGCCAGCTGTTTTTCACTTTCTTGAATGTCGCTGGCAATATCGCCATAGGTGGTGGCGTATTTATCGGCGAGGTGCTGCACTTGGCGGGTGAGTTGGTTAATCAGGTCATCGGGCAGTTTGTTCAGTTCGCTTAGCAGTGGGCTGATCCATTTAAGTTTTAGCAGTTCATGCACTTGCTCATCGCTTAAGTTTTCGATGGTGGCTTTGGTTTGCAGGTGCAGTGCTTCGCTATCGGCTTTGAGGGATTTTTTAAGTTTTTTCTCTTCGCTAATCAAGGCATCGACGTTTAGAATTTTGGCTTCATAGCTTTCTGTTTCAAATGCGCCGTTGGCTTTTATTTCGGCCTTGAATTGCTTGGCGGCTTTAATCACGGCGGCATTAATAAAAGCATCGTTGCTTTCTTTGATGGTGTCGGCTTCTTTTTCTTCTTCAGAAAGCGATTCTAATAGGGTTTCAAATTCGGCACTGATTTCGGCCAGGCGATTTTCTTGTTGCTTGAGTGCATGCAGTTCGTCACTCAGGTAAGTGCGTTGCACTAAATTAAACGGCAGTATATGTCCTTGCCAGCCGTCTTGTACTTCGGTATCTTTGCCTTTAACTTTTTTAGTGACCATGTGCGGGTCAACTTGTTTACTAACCGCAAAGCCTTCGCTTTGCAGTATTTCTAAATCGGTGGCGATGGTTTGCCAGCTATTGTCTAGCAGTTGATAGGCTTGGTATTTGTCGATTAAGGCAATGGGTTTTAAGCGTGTAA